>JBDTIW010000023.1:0-7308 GCA_039936215.1 Caulobacteraceae bacterium
CGCAATTCTCGCCAAGCGAGAATGGTCCGGGCTTTCGAAAACTTGTCGGTTGACGAGGATGGCGAAATTAAGTCACACTCGCAGCCTCTTAGATCGCAATAGCAAGACAAAGGAAATTCTCATGAACGCTCTTCGGGCCATCGCGGTCGCCGCCCTCGTTTCGGTTGGCTTAGCAAGTGCTGCATCGGCCGCGCAGCGCACCTATCAGCCGGCGAATACGTCGTTCACAGCCAGTGGCTCCTGGACGGTGACCGGGGTCGGGCACTCGCTTGCGTGCCACACCGTTCTGACCGGGGCAATTGTAAACGGCGCCGGTTCGATCACCGGCGCAAGCTTCAGCGGTAACGCCGCCTGCGCAGCGGTCACAGCCACGGGGCTTCCGTGGCAAATGTTGAGCTATGGCGATAGCGGCACGGGCATAAATTTGACACACGTTAGTTTGGTCGGCCCGATGGGCGGCACCTGCGGCCCGGGCCGGGTGAAAGGCATTTTGGGCGTCGGCGGCAAGCTTACGATCGCCGGCGCGGGCGTTCCACCCTGTTCGCTCAGCGGGACTCTCGCAACCAGTCCGCACGTGAGTATCGCCCCCAAGTAGGCGGCTTCGGCCGTCTGGCGCGGACGCAGCCGCCCCCAGAGCAGATTGGGCGCCTTGGCCTTCTCCTGGAGTCGTTTTCTTCCGCGTCGTATTGACGATAGCTCGGTTGACGCCAGGCCAGCGGATCCTCGATGAGGAGTCGTTAAAGCTGTCTGGTGTTGGCAGCGCGGGGCGATTTCGCACGAGGACACGGGGCCGACGGGGAGGCGAACTCGCCGAGTTCGCCTCCCCACTGGACATTAGGTACTTTACAGAGCCCATATCTTAAGTTAGCTCCGCCATCTTCGGGCCGAGATTGCCTCGCCCGTGGCGCCAGCAAGGGGAACGGGGTTTCATGTCCAGACTATCGCAACTTTTGAACGGGGCGTCGCTCGGCGCTCTTCCAGGCCTGTTGGCGCTCGCCGCCATCGGCGGCCTCGCCGTCGGCCAAGCCAACGCCGCCACGCCGGGTCCAAAGATCCAAGCCATCGGACCGGCCCACTCGGAGGGCACCATCAACCTCAGCGTGCTCGGCGCCGCCGCCGCGCGTTCGTCGACCGCAGCCAAGTCCGGCCCGCAGTCCGCCGCCTCCAAGGATGCCTCGGAATATCGCAACATTGGGCTGCACAGCTTCCGGCCTCAGCATACCTTCACCCAGGCCGAGGCCGCCGTCGGCGCGCCGCACGCCACCGCGGTCGGCCACCTTGTGAACGGCAACGGCAAAGCGCTTCCGCCGGGACCAAGGCTCGGCAACAGCTTCAACGGCCTCGATCATGCCGATCAGCGCAACGCCGACAACGGCAACCAGTTTTCGCTGGAGCCGCCGGATCAGGGGCTGGCGGTCGGCCACGGCTATGTGGTGGAGTCGGTCAACAACGCCCTGCAGGTCTACACCACCGCCGGCAAGCCTCTGCTGGCCGCGCCGGTGTCGATGAACAAGTTCTTCAACCAGCCGTCTGAATTCAACCGCACCACCGGCGAGCGCGGGCCCTTCCTTTCCGACACCCGCGCCTACTACGACTATGCGACCGGGCGCTTCTTCGTGACCGAATGGGCGACACTCAACGACGCGAATGGCAATCCGCTCAATGTCTCGATTCAGTTCTTCGCGGTGAGCCAGACGTCCAATCCGACCGGGGCGTGGAACCTCTTCAGCTACGAGACCACCAATCCCCAGTTCGCCGGCTGCCCGTGCTTCCCCGACTTCAACCAGCTCGGGATGGACGCCAGTTCGGTCACCATCACCAACAACCTGTTCGGAATCGGAACCAACGCCTTTGTCGGCGCGGTCCTCTACATCTTTCCCAAGCAGGCCGTGGAAGCGGGCACCCTGCCCATATTGTTCGAGACCAGCACGCCGCTCAGCAACGATTTCACCATCATGCCGACGGTAATTCCGCCGCATGCGAATTTCGCGTCCGAAAACAACGGCACGGAATATCTGGTGGAGAACGGGTCGGACCTGTCGAACAACGGGATCGGCACCTCGGTCAACATCTGGGCGATCACCAACACCAAGTCCTTGAAGGGAAGCAATCCGAGCCTGGGCCTGTCGTTTCTGACGCTTCCGACCCAGACCGTTTCGGCCAATCTGCCGCCGGTTCTCCAGATGGACGGATCCCGTCCTCTGGGCGGATCGGGACCGGGCGGATTGAACGATCCCAACCCGATGCTCAATCCCGATGACGGCCGGTTCTCCTCGACCGCCTACTACGTCAACGGCGTGATCTCGGCGGCCAGTTCAACGGCCGTGGTGCAACCCGACAACTCCGTCTCCGATGGCGTGGCCTTCTATCAGTTCAACGTCTCCGGCGGCGACGGCGGTTTCACCGCCAGCGTCAAGAACCAGGCCATCTACGCCGCGCCAAACAACGGCTTCCTGGCTTATCCGGCGGTGGCCATGAATGTCTTCGGAGAGGGCGGCATCGGCGTGACGGTGAGCAGCCTCAACATGTTCCCGAGCACCGCCTCCATCTCGGTGCCGGAGTTCGCCAGCCCGGCGATCGTTCTTTCCGGGATCGGCGCCCAGCCGGATGACGGCTTCACCGCCTATGCGCAGTTCGGCGGCAATGGCGTCGGACGCTGGGGCGACTATGGGGCCGGCGCGGTCGACGCCTATGGCTCGCTGTGGTTCGGCAACGAGTACATCCCCGACAGCGCCGTCTATCCGCGCACGTCGCTGGCCAACTGGGGAACCTACATCTCGCGCACCGCTCCTTAAGGCGCGTGACCCGAGCCTCGCCGCGACCGTCCGACCGGGCGGTCGTCGGCAGGGCCGGTCGGAATCGACGATATGGCCCGGACGGACGCCCCCAGCGTCCGTCCGGGTTCGTTTTGGGGCATGTCGTTCGATGAGTTCGAGCGCGCGGAGCTAACGCGCCGTCTTCTCCACCAGATCGGCTAGGCGCTCGGCGGCGTCGGGGGTGGCCACGCGGCGGGCGGCGGCGGCCATCTTGGCGAGGCGGCGCGGGCTACCCAGCAGCTTGGCGAGGGCCGCGGTCAGGGCGGGCTGGGTGAGATCGTCTTCGCCGGCGACCTCGGCGGCGCCGGCCTCGGCCAGCACCCGGGCGTTGTGGCCCTGATCGTCGTCGAGGGAAATCTTCAAGGGAACCAGGATAGAGGGGCGGCCGGCGACGGCGAGCTCGCTCACCGTCGAGGCGCCAGCCCGGCCAATCACCAGATGGGCGGCGGCCAGGCGGCCGGCCATGTCGCGGAAGAAGGGAGCGATTTCGGCGCGGACCAGGGCGTCGGCGTAGACACGGCGCGCACCCTCCATGCATTCGGGACGGGTCTGCTGCTGGACGCGAAGGCGCAGGCGGAGGGGCTCGGGCAGTTTGGCGATCGCCGCCGGCGCCAGTTCGGAGAGCAGGCGGGCGCCCTGGCTGCCGCCGGTGATCAGCAGGCGCACCTCATCGGTCGGCGGGTCGTAGGCGCGGCCGGCCAGGGCGGCGATTTCAGGGCGCACGGGATTGCCGACCACCACGGCGCGCGCCTGAACCTGGGGCCTGGCCTTGAGCAGAATCGGAAAGGCGCAGGCCACCGCGGTCACATACGGGGCGAGCAGGCGATTGGCGCGACCGCTGACGGCGTTCTGCTCGTGGATGATGGTGCGCCGGCCCTGGCTGATGGCTCCGATCAGGGCCGGCAGGGAAGGATAGCCGCCGAAGCCGATGACAATGGCCGGATCGATCTGGGTCAGGGCGGCCCTGGCCTGAATCACGCCGCGCAGGACGGTGAAGGCGGCCCGCGCCAGGCCCATCAGGCTGCCGGGCCGATAAGTGGCGGAGGAAAGGGCGATCCGCTTTTCGGCGGGGAAGGAGTCGGAGAGGGCTTGGGCGCGCTCGTCGGTGGCCAGGACGACGCGCCAACCGCGCGCGCCGAGGGCGGCGGCGAGGGCCTGGGCCGGGAACAGGTGGCCGCCGGTGCCGCCCGCCGCGATGACCGCGACCTTGCGGGACGCCAGACCCCGATCAGACAAACGCGCCGGCCTTGGCCAGGGCGTCGGTGACGCCGTAGGCGCCGGGGCGGCGGCGGGTCAGGGCCATGGCCATGCCGAGGGTCAGGCCCATGGCCAGCATGGACGAGCCGCCATAGGAGATGAACGGCAGGGTCATGCCCTTGGTGGGCACCAGGTCGAGATTGACCGCGACATTGATGAAGGCCTGCATGCCGACGAGCACGAAGAGCCCCGCCGCCGCCACCTGTTCAAAGGGATCGGACAATTTCATGGCCTTGAAGAGGCCGCGCACGACCAGCAGGGTGAAGAGGGCGATGAGAACCAGGGACAACCACAGGCCATATTCCTCGGCCGCGGCGCTGTAGGCGAAGTCGGTGTGCATGTCGGGGATGTGCAGCTTCATGATCCCCTCGCCAGGCCCCTTGCCGAAGCCGCCGCCGGCGGCGATAGCCTCGGCGGCGCGGTGGACCTGCTGGGTGTCGGTCTTTTCGTGGCTGAAAAAGCCATCGACGCGGGTGGCCACGTGCTGGAACAAAAAATAGGTGCTGCCGAGCCCGGCGACGGCCATGCCGCCCAGGACCCCGATCCAGCTCATCGGCACCCCGGCCATCCAGAAAGCGGCCCCGAAGGCGGCGGTGATGAGGACGGTCTGGCCGATATCCGGCTCGACCAGCAGCAGCGCCACGGCCACGGCGTAAAGGCCGAAAGCGATGGTGACGCCGGGCACGCCCTCGCCCTTCTGCCCCTCGGCGAACATCCAGGCGATGAGAACGATCAGGGCCGGTTTCATGAACTCCGACGGCTGCAGGGTAAAGCCCGATATCTCCACCCATCGCGTCGCGCCCTTGGCGGCGTGGCCCAGGAACGGCAGGGCGAACATGGCGGCGATGGAGACCAGATAGACGAAGAAGGCCGCCCGCCGGACGCCGCGCGGCGAGAGCAATGAGGCGGCCAGGAGGATCACCGCGCCGCCGGCGGCGAAGACACACTGGCGAACCGCGAAATGGAACGGCCAGCCGATGCCGAGCCGATAGGCCGCCGCCGGGCTGGTGCCGAATTGCAGGAGGACGCCCAGCGCGATCAGCGCCACTGTCGCTCCCAGCAGCCACCGATCGGTGGTCCACCACCAAAGACCGAGGCGCGAGCGGTCGGAGCGGGCGAAGGCGTGAGTCTGGGTGGTCATCGCCTGGCCTCTTGAAGCTGCGGCGCGGTCAGGGCGTGAACGGCGGCGCGGAAGGCTTCGCCGCGTTCTTCGAAGTCGCTGTACTGGTCGAAGGAGGCGCAGGCGGGGGAGAAGAGGACGATGGCCTCCTCGCCGCTCGACCCCTCCCCACTAAGCTTGGCGTCGGCCCAGGCGGCGGCGACGGCGGTCTCGATGTCGCCCGCTTCGACGAAGGGAGCGCGGCCCTTCAGGGTGGCGGCGAAGGCCGATGACGCCTCGCCGACCAGATAGGCCTTGGTCACCGAGCCGAACAGATCGGCCAGAGGCTCGATGCCGCCTTCCTTGGCCCGGCCGCCGGCGATCCAGTGGAAGGCGGGATAGGCGCTCATGGCCTGGCGGGCGGCGTCGACGTTCGTCGCCTTGGAGTCGTTGACGAAGCGGACCTTGCCGATGACGCCGATGGTCTCCATCCGGTGCGCGAGGCCGGGAAAGCTCATCAGGCCGGCCACCGCGTCGGGGCTCGACACACCCAGGGCGCGCAGGGCGCCATAGGCGGCCGCGGCGTTCTGCCAGTTGTGACGGCCGGGAAGGGAGCGGGCGCCGGCCAGATCGGCGACCTCGCTCACCCGCCCCTCGGTGGCGTCATAGAGGCGGCCCTGGAGAGCATAGATGCCCTTGCCCAGGCATTTGCGGGCGCTGATCGGCCAGATGGTCCGGCAATTGGCGGCGGTGATCTCGGTGCACAGCTGCTGGCCCCACGCGTCGTCGATGCCGATGACGGCGGTGTCGCCCTTGCCCTGATTGAGGAGGATGCGCTTCTTGGCGGCCACGTAGCCGTCCATGCCGCCATGGCGGTCCAGATGGTCGGGGCTGAGGTTGAGAACGATGGCGACGTCGGGTTTCAGGCTCGAGGTCAGATCGAGCTGATAGGACGACAACTCCAGGATGTAGACCGCCCCGCCGTGCATGTCCTCAAGGCCGAGGACGCCAAAGCCGATGTTGCCGCCGACGCGGATATCGCGGCCGGCTTCGGCCAGGGCGTGGCCCAGCAAGGCGGTGGTGGTGGACTTGCCGTTGGTTCCGGTGATGGCGACGACCTTGGGCCGCTTGTGGTCGGGGGCGAGGGCGACGGCCCTGGCGAAGAGTTCGATATCACCGACGATCTCCACCCCGGCGGCGCGGGCCGCGATCACCGTCCAGTGCGGAGCCGGATGGGTGAGCGGAACGCCCGGCGAGAGGACCAGGGCGGCGAAGTCGTTCCAGTCGGCGGCGGCCAGATCGACCAGGGTGAAGCCTTGCGAACGCGCGGCTTGGCGGGCGGCGGCATTGTCGTCCCAGGCGGCGACGCGCGCGCCACCGGCCGCGAGGGCCCGCGCGGCGGTGAGGCCGGTGCGCCCCAGGCCGAACACGGCGACCTGTCTTCCCTCGAAGCATCCGACCGGGATCATGGCGCGCCCGCCCTCCCCTACCGCAGCTTCAGGGTCGAAAGACCAAGCATGGCCAGCATGACGGCGATGATCCAGAAGCGGATCACCACCGTTGGCTCCGACCAGCCGAGCTTTTCGAAATGATGGTGGACCGGGGCCATCAGGAAGACGCGCTTGCCGGTCCGCTTGAACCACAGGACCTGGACGATCACCGAGATGGTCTCCAGGACGAAGAGACCGCCAACGATGCCCAGGACAATCTCGTGCTTGGTGGCCACGGCCACCGCGCCGATGGCGCCGCCGAGGGCCAGGGCGCCGCTATCGCCCATGAAGATGCGGGCCGGGGGCGCGTTGTACCATAAAAAGCCCAGGCCCGAGCCGACGATGGCGGCGCAGATCACCGCTAACTCGCCGGTCCCCGGCACGAAGGGGAGCTGCAGATATTTGGCGAACACGAAGTTGCCGGCCAGATAGGCGATGAGGCCGAAGGTGGCGGCGGCGATCATCACCGGCACGGTGGCCAGGCCATCCAGGCCGTCGGTGAAGTTCACCGCGTTGGAGGCCCCGACGATGATGAAGGCGCCGAAGGCCAGATAGAACCACGACAGATCCAGCAGGGCGCGCTTGAAGATCGGAAAGGCGACGGAGGTGGAAAGGCTCGCGCCCTCCGGCGAAGGCTGGCCGAAGC
>JBDTIW010000024.1:0-11510 GCA_039936215.1 Caulobacteraceae bacterium
TCAGGCCGCTGTTATCGAACACGCCGGCGATGTGATAGGTCTGGTGGTCCATGACGATGATGGTGCCGCTGTTGCCCACCGAACCGCCGTTGGCGAGGGACGCGAGGATCACCCCCTGATCGCCGGCTTGGCCGGCTTCCCCGCTCCAGGGCGCGCCGTGGCCGCGCTCCCTGGCCGGCGCGCTCGACGGGAAGGGGTTGGAGTCTCGAGACGGGAGGGTCATGCGATTTGCGTCCTTGGCGCGAGAAGCATCGCGGCGGTGTGGAAGGTGTGCGCCGTGGCGTGAACCGCCGCCGCGTTGTCGGCGCCCAGGGCCGCCATGGCGGCGATGAACTGGTGGGACGGGACAATGGAGGCGGCGGCGGCCGGCGGCGTTACGGCGGCCATGCCCGTGCCGTTGTAGGTGACGTCGGTGTGGCCGCCGCTGTCGTCGGCGAGGGCGAAATTGGCCTGGGCATAGGCGCCGATGAGGGTGATATTGGCCGTCGTGGTTCCGTCGGTGACGACCAGGACGCCGCGGTTGGCCGATCCGCTAAAAGTGAGGCTGGCGGTGGCAAAGTTGATGTCGCCCAGATCGAGGGTTCTCCCCGTGGCCAAGCCCCTCAGCGTCCCGGCGAAATGCTCGGCCTGATCGATCTTGAAAGTTCCCGTGGCGCCCGCCGCGAAGCTCACCGCCTGGCTGGCCCCGCCGCCGAAGGACGAGCCGATCGCCAGGGTCGCGGATCCGTAAATGATTTCCTTGCCGGCCCCGCTGACATTGCCGCCAATGGTTACGTTGGCGTTCCTGGCCAGGGTTTCGCCCGCGTTATAAATCTCGCCGGCGATCGCCAAGCCCCCGGCGCCGGTGGCTTCGATGGTTCCGGCGTTGACGATCCGGCTGGCGCCGGTGTCGATGTTCAGCACCGTGGTGCCGGTGGCGTCGATGACGCCCTTGGTCTGGTTATCCAAGGTGAGCTGACCATTGCCGAGGAGTCCGGCCCCGGAAAGGGTGTTATCGAAATTGGTCAGGGTCGTCGCCCCCGTGGCGCCGTAGAGGCGGTTGAGGGTGTTTTCGCCGAGGTTCACGGCGCCGCCGCCGCTCAGAGTCACCCCCGCCACGCCGACGATCAGGTTGGTGAGGTGGGTCTCGCCGCCCACAAGGATCTTGTCGGCGTTGACGATCGATCCTTCGATGGTCAGGGCGGTGTTGTCGGCGATCACCACCTTGGCCCGGTTGGTCAGTATGGATGTCGTGCCGTCAAGTATGTTGACGCCGGATTTCACCAGCGCCTTGCCTCGACTGGTGGTGATCTGTCCGCTCCCGGACGATGTCAGTGTGCCGCCGACGATGTCGGCGCCCAGCAGCCGGACGAGGCAGTCGGAACCCGCGGCGATGATCCCGCCGCCGGTGTTCGTCACCGTGGTGGAGGCGATGATCAGGCCCGCCTCTCCCGTGCCCGCCAGCAGGCCGGCGTTGAAGACCGAGTCGTGGTAGAGGTATAGCGCCGCGTGGGACGCGGTGGCGATGATCACGCCCTTGACCTAGTTATCCAGAATGAGGGGTTTGTAGCTATCGAGGCCGATAAAACCCGCCCCGGAAAAGGTGTTATCGACGTTTGTGAGACTATAGTAGGCGCCAGCCGCGTCGATGAACCCCTTCAGCCCATCGTTCAACTCGACCTTTCCACCGCCGGTCAAGGTCAGGCCGGAGGCAGACGTCTGAGCAATCTGCAGCTCGTTGCCGTAGCCTGGCGGAGACTTGCCGATCGCGATGACGCCAGTGTTAACAAACGTTCCGCCAAAATCGCAGGCCGAGAAGCCCGTGCTCGAGATGACGCCGGCGTTGGCGCCGCCGTTTGTAGCGATGAAAGTCCCGCTTTTTATCTCCAAAGTGGCGTTCGATGCGATCTGTATGCTGCTCAGAATTTCGATATTATTGTCCGTGACCGTAAAGGCCGGCCCCGCAGAATTGAGAACGGCGTTGGCATCCTGAGAGGTGAGCGCGGCGCCCCCGCGCCAGTCGCGGCCGGTGTCGAAATTGCCGCTGACGGCCTTTGCCCAATAGTAGGTCGGCGGCCCGGTAACCGGCGGGGCGGCGTGGGCGGCACCGGGCGGGAGGGTGACGCCGGCCGCGGTTGGCTCGGGCGTTTCGCGGTTGGCGGCGCCGCCGCTTAAGGCGTCGGCCGACCAGTCTCCCGGTTTGAAATGCTCGCTGGCGGACTCGCCGCCGCCCGTGCTCTTCCAGTTAACTTTTGCCGTGTTCATCTCATCCCAGAATCGCATGGCCGCCATGGCCCCACCCTCGCGCCCGTGTTACGCGCGGATGCCCCCCCGCCCTCACGCCGTCACCCGCCAAGACCCGCCATTTCCCGCCATGAGCCCGAACACCCAAGGCAAGACGCGGCTGGAGTCGTGGAAGGAGATCGCCGCCTGGTTCCGGCGCGGCGAGCGCACGGTGATGCGCTGGGAGACCGAGCGCGGCCTGCCGGTCCGCCGCATGCCGGGCCTGGACAAGAGCCGCGTCTATGCCGAAATCGCCGATCTCGAAGCTTGGCGGCGGGGTTCGGCGGCGGCGCTGAGCGAGCCCGCGACGGCCCCCGGTGCAGCGGGCGATACGGCCTTGGCGAACCCTCCCGCACCCCGCCGGACGTGGGCGCCGTGGTGGGTGGCGGCGGGCGCGGCGGGCGTCCTGGCCGCCATCGCGCTGATCGCCAATGCGCCGGCCTTCACCGGCGCCCCAAAACCCCCTTCGCTGGCGGCGCAACGACTCTACGTCGCCGGGATGGACGACTGGGCGGCCCGGACGCCCGCCGGTCTCAACCGCGCTGTCGGCGAATTTGGCGCCGCCATCGCCCGCGATCCCGACTATGCCGAAGCCTATACGGGCCTAGCCAATTCATACAACCTGCTGCGCGAATACACCCTGATGCCGTCCTCCCAGGCCTTTCCCCTGGCCAGGACGGCGGCCCTGCACGCCCTGGCCCTCAACGACCGCTTGGCCAGCGCCCACGCCGCCCTCGCCTTTGCCAATTTTTACGGCTTCTGGGACGCGGCTTCCGCGCGGCGGGAGTTCGCGCGCGCCATCGCCCTGGATCCAACCAGCGAGACTTCGCACCATTGGTTCGCCACCTTCCTGATGACCCAGGGCGACAACGCCGGCGCCCTCCGCCAGATCGACATCGCCCGCGCCCTCGATCCCGCCTCGCCGGCCATCGCCGCCGATCGGGCCGTTATCCTCTACGCGGCGGGCCGGAAGACGGAGGCGCTCGCCGACATCAAGGTCGTCGAGGCGGCCCACCCCGATTTTCTCTCGCCGCACAACTATCTGGCCAACTTCGCTCTGATCGACGGCGACGACGAGGGCTATGCGCGGGAATCGCAAATCGCCGCCGGACTGACCGACGACCCTCTTCGCGTGGCGCTGGCCAGCGCGGCCAGGGAGGGCCTCAAGGCGGGCGGCCGGCGCGCCATGCTCCAGGCCATCCTGGCCGAACAGACCCGGCAGCTTCAGAGCGGCGGCGCCTCGGCCTATGACGTGGCCCGGACCCGCGCCATGCTTGGCGACGCGGCCGGAGCCAAGACCTTTCTGAGATTGTCGCTCGATCGCCGCGAAGCCGAGATCACCATTGTCGGCGTCGACAAGGCTTTCGATCCCCTGCGAGGCGACCCGGAATTCCAGCACCTGGCGCGGTGGATCAGGCCGGGTTGAAGCTTAACGGGCGCGCTTCAGCGCCACATAGATCGCCCCGTCCCCGCCGTGGCGGCGGTGGGCGGCGGAGAGGCCGGCGATCAGCCCCCGCAGCGGCGGCTCGGCCAGCCATTCGGGGACCCGCCGGCGCAGCACCCCGCCGCCGAACGCGCCCTTGCCGGTGATGACCAGTATGGCGCGCCGGCCCTCGGCGTGGCCGCGCAGGAGGAAGGCGGTCAGGGCGGCGCGGGCGCGGTCCTGGCTCATGGCGTGCAGGTCCAGCCGGCCGTCCAGGACCAGGCGGCCGGTGGCCAGCCGATGCAGCCGGGTCGGCTCGATGGCCTGGGCCGGGCGAGCCATGGGGGGGAGCGGGGCCGCCGCAGGAGCTGGCGGCGTCGGCGTTTGCGGGGCGGGCCGAGGCTCGACCCTCGCCACTTCGAGCGCCGGCGGCGCTTCCACCGCCCGGTCGGGAAAGGGGCGCACCGTGGCCGCCACCAGCCGCCACAGGTGAAAATCGGCGCGGCGCGGCGCGCGTTTCACCCGCCCGGCCGGTCGATGGGGACCAGGCGCCAGAGGCTGAGGGCGTGGCGCACCCGCCCCGCCTCCGCCCCCGCCACCGGCCCTTCGCCCAGATAGAGATCGGCGCGCGCCGCGCCCCGGATCGCCCCGCCGGTGTCCAGCGCCACCGCCAGCCGGCGATAGGCCGGGAAGGCGCCGGCCAGGGACGGGGCGGTGGCGTCGATCCACACCATCTCGCCCAACGGGTGGAGCGTTGAGTCCACGGCCACGCTGCGGCCGGGGATGAGGGGGGTCCCGGCCGCCCCGGTCGGCTGGCCGCCGTCGTCGGGCCCGAGGCGGAAGAAGACGTAGCGTGGATCGAGGGCCATCATCGCCGAGGCCCGCTGGCCGCGATTATCCGCCAGCCACGCCTTGATAGCGTCGGCGGAAGTGTCGCCCTCCGCCAGCAGGCGGGCCTGGCGCAAGGCCGTGGCGATGCCGACGAACGGCGCGCCGTTGGTTCCGTCGAATATCGCCCGCGCCCGCGTCCCGCCCGGAAAGACCAGCACGCCGGAGCCCTGGATCTGCAAGAAGAACAGTTCCTCCGGCCGCATCCAGGCCAGGGCGTCGCCGGCCGGGCGCGCCTCGATGGCGGCGCGGTCGGGATAGTCCCCGCCGCCGGCCTCCAGATCGGCCGGCCGGGGGCGGACCGGCGCGGTAAACGCCCCGCCGGAGCTGGAGCGCGCCTCGTAGACCGGTGAGAAATAGGCGGTCAGCAGGCCCGGCCCCCCCACCGCCTCAGGGCGGAAATTCGTTTCCAGAAAGGCGCGCGCCGCGCCCTCGTCCAGCGTTCCCAGCCTCGGCGCCCGGGCGCACGCGCCGGCCAGGGCGGCATCGTGGGTCACCGCGCACCCGCGCTCGAAGGCCGCCACGGCGGCGACATGGTCGTCGGCCGTCCAGCCAACGAGATCGGCGAAGTCACGCGCCGCGCCGGGGGTCACGGCGAAGCCGCTTTCCCCGTCGGGGATCGGGGCCATGGCGACCGACGGCCGGGCATAGGTCGGCGGCCAATAGGGGGATGGCGGCGGCGCGGCGAAGGCCTCGGCCGGCAGCGGCCGTCGGGGCGGGACATAAACGGCGCGGGCCGTCGGGCGCGCGGTGGCGCAGGCGGCCAGCCACCCGGCGGCCAGAGCGACCGCCGTCATCCTCCCGAGCTGATAACGCATTACGCCTCCGCGGCGTCGACGTGGATCAGCGTCCAGTTGGGGTTGCGGCTCTTAAGATTGCGTTCAAAAGTCCACACTTCGGCAGTGCGCCGATCGTCCACCGCCTCGCCCTCCGAGCCCTTGGAGCGGTTGCGCAGTTCGGCCAGAAAGCGCACCGAGGCCTTGGCCACGTCGCCCAAGAGATCGATGCTTTCCAGGTCGGCCCTGGGCGGTTGCAGGAAATCGACGCTTTCGGTGCGCCCCTTGGTCTCGCGCTCATGGATCGCTGCTTCGAAGCCGTCCATGACCTGTGGGGCCAGCAAGGGCTTGAGGGCGACCCGGTCGCCGGCCGCGAAGGCCTTGACGATGGTCTGATAAGCCCCCCTAGCGCCCTGCAGGAACTGGCCGACATCGAAGCTGGGATCGCGGGCCCGGACCGCCGCCAGGCCGCCCAGCGGCGAATCGTCGGCGATCACCGGGACCGCGCCGCGCGGCGCATCGACCGGGGCGGGGCCGGCCGGCGCCCGCGCCATGTCCTCTGGTCCGCGCCCAACCCGCCGGCCGAGCACGGCGTAGAGCTGGAAGAGCACGACCGCCGCCAGAGCGGCGAGGATGATGAGTTCGAGAACCTGCAAGGTAGGCGCCTTAAGGCTTCGGGGACACGTCTTCTCGCCTATATAGGCGCTCACGCGCCCCGCGTCAGCCCACCGTTGCGGCGGGCGGAAACGCGTGATAGCCAGCCGCTCCACGCCGCCAAAGGCGACCGACGCACAACGGACTTCTTCTTCCATGACAGACACCTTGAGCGCCCCCCCGCCCCAAGGCGCCGCCGGCCCCGATGACGCCGGCCAGCCAGGCATCCGGATCCTGGCTCAATATATCCGCGATCTCTCCTTCGAAAGCCCGCACGCCCCCGAATCCCTGCGCGGCGGCGAAACGGCCCCGCAAATCGACCTGGGCGTCGAGCTGAACGCCAAGGGCCGCGAGGACGGCTTCTTCGAGGTCGAATTGAAGCTCACCGCCCGGGCGGCGCGGGAGGCCGAGGCGGTGTTCCACATCGAGCTGGTCTACGCCGGCCTCTTCCACATCGTCGGCGTGCCGCCCGCCGACATGGAATCGATCCTGATGATCGAATGCCCCCGCTATCTCTTTCCGTTCGCGCGTCGGATCATCGCCGATCTGTCGACCGAGGGCGGCTTTCCGCCCTTCATGCTCGAACCGCTCGATTTCGTCGGCATCTACGCCGCCCGCCGCGCCCAGGCCGCAGCCCCGGTGGTGGGCAACGCGTAGGGATTTCTCCCGGCGGCTGCACGGTGCGTGTAGCTGACCCCTCTACCCCGCAAACCTCAGCCACACCGCCTCGCCCTTGAGCTCGGTGGCGACGAACGCCGCGTGCGCCGACCGCTCCGCCTCCGTCACACGAGGCGGCAGGCTCCGGGGCCGAGCGCCGTAGTTGGCCTGGGCGATGATTTCGCCGACCCCGCGCGAGGCGGCCTGTTCCAGGTCCAGCCGCCGCTCGCGCCCGCCGCGCAGCTCCAGATAGACCCCGGCCAGCAGGCGCGCATCGACCAGGGCGCCGTGCTTTTCACGTTCGGCCAGGGAGATGCGAAACCGCTTGCAAAGCGCGTCGAGGGAATTGCGCTGGCCTGGATAGCGCTCCTGAGCCAGGCCCAGGGTGTCGATCCATCGCTCCACCGCCAGCTCGCTCCGCCCGGCCCGTCCCAGCTCATGGTTGACGAAGCCGCGATCGAAGGCGGCGTTGTGGGCGACCAGCGGGGCGTCCTCGACAAAGGCCAGAAAGGCCTCCACCACCTGCGCGTCGGCGAAACGGGGTTTGCCGGTCAGAAAGGTGCGGGAGACGCCGTGCACCCGTTCGGCGTCAGGGTCGATGTCGCGCTCGGGGTCGATGTAGCAGTGGAAATGCCGGCCGGTGGGCGCGAGGTCGTCCAGTTCGACGCAGGCGATCTCGATCAGGCGGTGGCCGGACCTCGGATCAAGGCCGGTGGTTTCGGTATCCAGAACGATCTCGCGCGCCATGGCCGATTAATGAGCCGCTTCGCCGCGTGCACGCAAGACCTTCACGATCTTGTCTACGTCTCTTCGCGCCCGCGCCAGACCGGCCCCCGTATCGACCACGAAATTGGCCCGCGCTCGCTTTTCCTCGTCGGACATCTGGGCGGCCAGCAGGGCGGCGAACTTGACCTCGCTCATACCCGGTCGCGCCAGGACCCGCGCCCGCTGGACCTCGGCCGGGGCGGAGGCCACCACCACCGCATCGACGGCCCGCTCGCCGCCGGTCTCAAGGAGCAGCGGGATGTCGAGCACCGCGATCTTCGCCCCCGCCGCCTCGGCCCGCGACAGGAAGGCGGCGCGGGCCTCGCCCGTCAGCGGCCAGACGATGGCGTTCAAGCTCGCCAGAGTCGCCGGATCGCCCAGCACGCGGTCGCCAAGAAGGGCGCGATCCACCCCGCCGTCCTTGACGACGCCCGGGAAGGCCGCCTCGACCGGCCCCACCGCCGCGCCGCCGGGCGCATAGAGCCGGCGGACCTCGGCGTCGGCGTCATAGACCGGCGCGCCGAGCGCTGCGAACATGGCTGCCGTGGTCGTCTTGCCCATGCCGACCCCGCCGGTGAGGCCAATGACGATCACGCGGACGCCTCCAGCTTGGCCAGGGCGACCGCCCGGACGTCCAGCGCCGGCGGCGGGCGGCCGAACAGCCGCTCGAAGCTTGGGCCCGCCTGGCCGATCAGCATGGCCAGGCCGTCCACGGTGCGCAGGCCGCCCATCCGCGCCTGGCGCAGGAAGTCGGTGTCAAGCGGCCGATAGACCATGTCCATCGCCACCGCGCCTCGTGTGGCGCGGGCTTCAAGAAAGAGCGGGCTGGAGGCCCACGCTACGAGAGGTGTCGCATTAACGATGGCGTTGGCGCCGGCCATCGCCTGCTCCGCCATTTCGACGGAAAAGACCTCGACCCTATCGCCCAGGGCGGCGGCCAGATCCCGCGCCCGCGCCTCACCGCGATTGACGATGCGGACAACGGGCGCCCCCGCGTCCAGGAAGGCCGCCGCCGCGCCCCGCGCCGCGCCGCCGGCCCCCAGGATGATCGCCGGTCCGGGGGCCGGGTCGAATCCCGGCGCCTGGGCCGCGAACGCGGCCAGCAGGCCCTCGCCGTCGGTATTGTCGGCCCAGATCGACCCATCGTCCTCGAAGATCAGCAGATTGGCCGCCCAGGCCCGCCGCGCCCGGTCGCTCGCCCGGTCGGCCAAGGCCAGCGCTTGCTCCTTGAACGGTGCGGTGACGTTCAGCCCGCGCACCACCGCACCGCGCATGCTCTCGACAAACCGCGCGAATCCCGACGCGGGCGGCGCGAAGGCCACATAGACCGCGTCGATCCCCGCCGCCGCGATCCAGGCGTTGTGGAGGGTCGGACTCAGCGAGTGGCTGACCGGCGAGCCCGCCACGCCAGCCACCACCGTGGTCCCGGAAATCCCGGAAATCATCGGGCGAGCGCGCCCTCGCGCCTCAGCACCCCGAGAAGCGGCAACAGGGGGAGGCCCAGGATGGAAAAATAGTCGCCCTCCACGGTCTCAAACAGCTGCACTCCCTCGCCCTCAAGACAGTAGCCACCCACCCAGCCCAGAACCGACGGGCCGACCCGTCCCAGATAGCCGTCAAGGAAATCGTCGCTGAACGCCCGCATGGACAGCCGCGCGGTGTCGACATGGCTCCAGATGACGGTCCCGTCTCGCGCCACGGCCACGGCGGCGTGCAGGGCGTGGGTTCGGCCCCTCAGCAGCATAAGACGACTCCGCGCCTCCGCCAGGCTCCCCGCCTTGTCATGAAGCGACCTGTCGAGATCGAGGGTTTGATCGGCGCCGATCACCAGCCCAGGGCACCGGACAGACACCTCCACGGCCTTCAAGGCGGCGAGCTCGGCGGCGATCGAATGCGGCGTGCCGCCCGCTTTCAGCAGGGCCGTCTTCGCCATCGCCTCGTCGACGCCGGGAGAGACGACCTCGAAAACCACGCCGGCCTGATGCAAGATCGCCGCCCGCGTCGAGCTGCTCGAAGCCAGGGTGATCACCCCAGCACCTCCACCTGGCCGCGGCCCCCCGACAGGATGTTGATGACCGCCGCCGCCGTCTCTTCCACCGAGCGGCGGGTCACATCGATCACCGGCCAGTGCTGGCGCTCGAACAGCCGCCGCGCCGCGACGATCTCAGCCCGCACCGCCTCGCCGTCCACATAGCTGCTCTCGCGGCCCTCGTTGAGGCCACGCAGGCGGTTGCGACGGATCTGCACCAGGCGGTCGGGAGAGACCGTCAGGCCAACAACGGGGGTTGATCCCAGGTCTGCAAGGGCTTGGGGAAGAGTCGCGCCGGGCACCAGGGGGACATTGCCGGCCCGCACCCCTCGATGGGCCAGATAGATACAGGTCGGCGTCTTGGATGTCCTCGAAACCCCGACCAGAACCACGTCGGCCCGCGACAGATCCTGGCCCCCCTGGCCGTCGTCGTGACCCAGGGCGTAGGAGAGGGCGTCCATGCGGTTGAAATAGTCGGTGTCGAGCATGTACTGCGCGCCCACCCGAGTGGAGAGCGCCGCCCCGATGTGCCGCGACAGGGCCGAGACCAGGGGATCGAGGGCGGCGATGCACGGCATCTCCAGCTTCTGGCAGCCGGCCTCAAGGGTATGGCGAAGCGCCTCATCGACGATGGTGTGCAGGACGACGCCCGGCGCGTTGGCGATCTCCTCCAGGGCGCGATGCAGTTGGCGCTGCGAGCGCACCAGGGCGTAGATGTGCTCGATCGGTAGGACATGGTTGAACCGGGCGCACACCGCCCGAGCCATGGCGTTGAGAGTCTCCCCGGTCGAATCCGAGACCAGGTGGACGTGGAAATAGGTGGCGAGGCGCGTGGGCGGGGTCATCGGGCCTTCCTCTTAGGCCAACCTCGGCGCGGAACAATATCTGTGCGGGGCCGTTAACCTTTGGTTAACGATTGGTGGTCCAAGCGTCCCTGTCGGTGGACGATTTTCGCCGTCAAGCCGTCCTGGCGGCCGACAGGGGATAAGCAAGGCTTTGGTGCCGCCGCCTTTCCCCAATCCGCTTGGCCTGTGAAGAGTTGGCCGGGCTCGCGTTCACAGGCGTGGAGCAACCAAACCATCAACCCATTGTTCCCAAATCCAAATAGATATGTTCATTACGATTCAGAATACTACCCACTTTTCCCCGATGATGGCCGTCGTTCCTCACCTTGTCGCCGACGGAGCAAAATCGGGGCGCCGGCGACGCGCGCGTGACCTTTCCCCCATCGATCAACCGCTAACTACCTCTGATTCCAAAATCTAAATCTTTTCTTAAGGCTTTGTCGAAGGGCACCCGGCAGCCCGAGCCCTTGAGATCGGTCGTCCGAACCGGTCTAAGGAGACCCATGACACTCCCGCCCAGTCCTAGGCTTCTTCGGGTCCTCAAAGGAGAATCGGTCGATCGGCCGCCGATTTGGTTCATGCGCCAGGCGGGCCGGTCGCTACCGGAATACCGGCGGCTTCGCGAAGAGGCCAAGGACTTCGTCGCCTTCTGCCTCAACCCCGAAATGGCCGCCGAGGCCACCTTGCAGCCGATGCGCCGGTTCGCCTTCGACGCCGCCATCGTGTTCGCCGACATTCTGCTTCTGCCGAGGGCTCTGGGCCAGGCGGTTTGGTTCGAGGAGGGCGAGGGACCGAGGCTTGGTCCCCTGCCGGACATCGCCGCGTTGAGGGACGAGATCGAAGCTTCGACTGGCCGTCTGGCCTCGGTCGGCGAGACTCTGAAGCGGGTTCGTGCCAAGCTTGAGCCCGAACGCGCCCTGATCGGTTTTGCCGGGGGGCCGTGGACGGTAGCCACCTACATGCTCGAAGGCCGGGGCGGCGACCGGGCCGAGGCGCGGGCCAAGATCTTCGCCGAGCCGGAGCGGATCGACGCTCTGATCGAGGTTCTGGCCCAAGCCACGGCGCGGTATCTGGCTATGCAGGTCAGGGCCGGCGCCGAGGTGTTGCAGATTTTCGAATCCTGGGCGGAACTTCTGCCGGAGGACGTGTTCGCGCGCTTGGTCACCGCGCCTCATGCTCGCATTGTGGCGCAGCTGCGTGCCGAGGGGATC
>JBDTIW010000025.1:0-3162 GCA_039936215.1 Caulobacteraceae bacterium
TTGAAGGCCTTGGCGAAATCGACCGGCGCCCCATCGACGCTGAACGCCGCCCCGCTCAGCACCTGCATGTCCAGGCCCGTGGCGGCGACGATGATGTCCGCCTCCAGCGTCCGGCCGGACTTCAGCAAAATCCCTGCCGGGGTAAAGCGCTCGATATGGTCGGTGACCACCTCGGCCCGGCCCGCCTTGAGCGCCTCGAACAGGTCGGAATCGGGCACTAGGCACAGCCGCTGCGTCCAGGGATCGTAGGAAGGGGTGAAGTGGGTGTCGACGTCGTAGTCCGGGCCCAGGGCGACGCGCGCCATGTCGATGATGGCCTTCTTGGCCGCCTCAGGCTTCTTGCGCGCGGTGTTGTAGATGTACATCTGGAACAGCACGTTGCGCCAGCGCACTAGGCCGTAGGCCAGCTTGGCCGGCAGCCACTTGCGTAAGGCGTTGGCCAAGGCGTCTTCGCCCGGGCGCGAGACCACATAGGTCGGCGAGCGTTGCAGCATGGTCACATGGGCCGCGCGCTCCGCCATGGCCGGGACCAGGGTGACCGCCGTCGCCCCGCTGCCGATCACCACCACTTTCTTGCCGGCGTAGTCGAGATCGGCGGGCCAGAACTGCGGCTCGATGACCGGGCCGGCGAAGCGTTCCCCGTCCGGGAAATGCGGGCGGTAGCCCTGGGCGTAGTTGTAATAGCCGGTGCACATGAAGAGGAAGTTGCAGGTGACGCGGCCTGGCGCCCCTTCCGGCCCCCGCTCATAGTCCACCGTCCAGCGGGAGGCCTGCGAACTCCAGGCGGCGGCCTTCACCTTGTGGGAATAGCGGATGTGCCGGTCGATGCCGTACTGGCTGGCGGTCTCGTCCAGATAGGCCAGGATCGAGGGTCCATCGGCGATGGCCTTGGGCCGGGTCCACGGCTTGAACCCATAGCCCAGGGTGAACATGTCCGAATCCGAGCGGATGCCCGGATAGCGGAACAGGTCCCACGTTCCGCCCAGCGCCTCGCGCCCCTCGAAAATGGCGTAGGTGCGGCCCGGACAAAGGGTTTGCAGGTGCCAGCCCGCCCCGATGCCGGAAATGCCCGCCCCGACCACCAGAACGTCAAAATGCTCCATCGTCGTTTCCATAGCTCAGCGCGTCCCGCGCCCGCCTCTCATACGCGCCCGGTCACCGGCAACAAGGCGCCGGTGATCGCCGAGGCCCGGTCCGAGACCAGGAACAGGATGACCTCGGCGGCCTCGGCCGGCGAAACCCACTTGGCCGGATCCGCCCCCGGCATATCGGCGCGATTGGCCGGGGTGTCGAGGATGGACGGCAGGATGGCGTTCACCCGCACCTTGCCCTTCCACTCCTCGGCCAGGGCCTCGGTCAGGCAATGGACGCCGGACTTGGCGGCGGCATAGGCGCCCATGCCCGCGCCAGCCTTGAGGGCGGCGTTGGCCCCGACGTTAACGATGGCTCCGCGTCCCGCCGCCACGAGAAAAGGCAGGGCCGCCTTCGAGGCCGCCGCCGCCGTCAGCACGTTCATGGCGTAGAGCGCCGCCCAGGTCTCGAACGGACCGTCGGCCAGGGTCTGGAGGCGAAATCCGCCGGCCACGTTGACCAGGGCGTCGAGCCGGCCAAACCGCCCCGCCGCCGCCTCCATCGCCCGCTCCGCCGAAGCGGGATCGGCCAGATCGGCCTCGCCGATCGCGAACACCCCGTCATCGGCGCCCGCCGGCGCCGCCCCCCGACCGATCGCCGCCGCCTCCCAGCCCGCCTGGCGCGCCGCCGAGATCACCGCCTGTCCCAGCACCCCGAACCCGCCGGTCACCGCGATCACTTGTCCATGCATGTCCGGTCTCCTTGGCGGGAGCAAGTTTTGCACCCATCGCCGCCGTCAGCCTAGTAGTCAGAATCTAACGGATGGCGCCCCGCCGACGAGCGGACATTGCGAATGACGAAGTCGGGTGGAAAGCAGACTTCGGTGTTGCCGACCTCGATGTGTTCGCGATAAACTTCCGACGTGGGTCGTGCGCGCTCAAGTAGGCCAGAAACGACAACATTCCGCTCCCTGCTTGCGTTCGGGGTGGTGGACGGCTTGCTCGCGGCCACGGGAACGATCAGCACCGCTTCGGGCTGGCGGGACAATCCCGCGCTCGGACCACACAGTCTAGGACAAGCGATCTTCTCCGCCACATTCGTGTTCGCGCTATGGGCCTTCAACGTTGGCCTGTTTTTGACACTCTTCGCCGCGCTTCCCTGGGCAATCCTTCACCGGCTGGGCTTACGCTCATGGTGGATTGCGCCGTTAGCTGGCCTGACGGTTGCCTTCTGCGTTGCTTTCACTGTGACGACCTCGATCGGCCAAGACTACGGCGTGCACGGGTCTTCCATCGACGGGAAGCCAACTATGACGGACGGACATCTCACTGCGTTCGGAGTTTCTCTCTACAACCCGATGGCCGGTGCGCGAGCTGGTCTTGGTGCAGGCGCGGTCGGCGCTGGCGTTGGTCTGCTCATTTGGCGGATCGCCTATCGTCGGCCGTTGCGAGAAGTGCCCAAGGCGCTTCTTAACGTCTGACTTGGGTCGACTCCCGCCGTCAGCCTATTGCGGAGAGCCGACCCACCAAATCATGCGTTGAGGTCGCCGCGCCGCCAACCAAAGCCCAGACCGGGACCAAGCGTGCGATTTTGACCGCTTGCTGTATTCCCTGGCCCGATTGGCGCCGAGCGTGGTCCACCGCGAGGGTGACTTCAGGGGGAGGACGCGGAGGGCGAGGAGGAAGGGGAGTTTGAGGAACGGCTATAGCCGGGACTCCATTCGCGCGCTTCGCGCTCAAGGTGTTTCATCGCCTCCGCGTCCTTCATATCCTCTATGTCTTCACCCCTCAAAAAACCACCATATCCCTGCGCAACGAACCGTCGATCAAAATCCATCGGCTATCTTGACGGCCATTGGCCTGAGGCCGCGTCGCAATGAATTTTTACCGCGCGTCCGGCTGGCGGTCGGGGTGGGCGGCGGCGAAGGCGGGGTGGGCGGCGGCGTGGGCGGCGAGGGCGGCGAGGGCCGGATAGGCGGCCATGTCCACCGCGAAGCGGCTGGAAGACCAGATCTGCGGGATCAGGCAGCAGTCGGCCAGGGTGGGCTCGGGGCCGAAGGCGAAGCCGGCTCCGTGGCGGGCGACCATGGGT
>JBDTIW010000026.1:0-6379 GCA_039936215.1 Caulobacteraceae bacterium
TCCCCCTCCCCCGTAAGGGGACGGGGGAGGATTGAAAACACTCAACCCTCCTTCAATCCTCCCCCGCGCGGCGGGGGAGGTGGCGCGCGGCTCTTTCTTGCCGCGTGACGGAGGGGGCGTCCGGCCGCCGCAACGGAGGATCGTCGTCACTCCCCTACCCCATCGTCGGAATGACAAACGCCGAATCTTCCCGCTCGCCTTCCGGCCAGCGGGCGGTGACGGTCTTGACCTTGGTGTAGAATTTCACCCCCTCCATGCCGTGCTGATTGGTGTCGCCAAAGGCGCTGCGCTTCCAGCCGCCGAAGGTGTGATAGGCCACCGGCACCGGGATCGGCACATTGATCCCCACCATGCCGACGTTCACCCGCGTCGCGAACTCGCGGGCGGCGCGACCGTCGCGGGTGAAGATGGCGACTCCGTTGCCGTACTGATGATCCGACGGCAGGGCGATCGCTTCTTCCAACGTCTCGGCGCGGACGATCTGAAGCACCGGGCCGAAGATCTCTTCCCGGTACGTCTTCATGGCCGGCTTCACGCGATCGAACAGGCTGGGGCCGACGAAGAAGCCCTTCTCATAGCCCTGCAGGGAAAAGCCCCGCCCATCGACGACCAGTTCGGCCCCCTCGTCGACGCCGATCTGGATATAGTGCTCGATCTTCTTCTTGTGCGCCGCCGTGACCACGGGGCCATATTGGGCGGCCGGATCGGTGGAGACGCCGACCTTCAGGGTGTCGATTTCGGCCAGCACCCGCTCGCGCAGGGCCTCGGCGGTCCGCGCGCCCACCGGCACGACCACCGGCAGGGCCATGCACCGCTCGCCGGCCGATCCGTAAGCGGCGCCGATGATGTCCTTCACCGCGCCGTCCAGATCGGCGTCCGGCAGGATGATCCCGTGGTTCTTGGCTCCGCCCATGGCCTGGACGCGCTTTCCGTGCGCGGTTCCGGTCGAATAGACGTAAGCAGCGATGTCGGACGATCCCACGAAGCTCACGGCCCGGATGTTGGGGTGGGTCAGAATGGCGTCCACCACCATCTTGTCGCCATGCACCACATTGAGCACCCCGGCCGGCGCCCCGGCCTCCATGAACAGCTGCGCCAGCCGCACCGGCACGCTGGGGTCCTTCTCCGAGGGCTTGAGGATGAAGCTGTTGCCCACCGCGATGGCGACGCCGAACATCCACATCGGGATCATGGCCGGAAAGTTGAACGGGGTTATGCCCGCCACCACGCCCAGGGGCTGGCGCATGGAATAGACGTCGATGCCGGGCCCGGCGCCTTCGGTATACTCACCCTTCAGGACGTGCGGAATGCCGCAGGCGAACTCGATGACGTCCAGGCCCCGCTGCACGTCGCCGCGCGAATCGGCCAGAACCTTGCCGTGCTCGCTGGACAAAAGCTGCGCCAATTCGTCGAGCCTGGCTTCGACCAGACGCTTGAACTCGAACATCACCCGCGCCCGGCGCTGCGGATTGGTCGCCGCCCAGCCGATCTGCGCCGCCGCCGCCGCCCGCACCGCGGCGTCCAGGTCGCCGGCGGCGGCGAAAGCCACCCGAGCCTGGACCTCGCCGGTGTTGGGATCGAACACCTCGCCGAACCGATCCTGGGCGCCGGGATACGCCGCGCCGTTCACGAAATGCTCGATTTGCCGCATTCAATTCTCCTTGCGCCGCCGCGCGCGGCGCGATCCTCTACGCCCCCACGGCCGCGGCGCGAAGATGCAGGGGGCGGGCGCGCCGTCAAGGGCGATATGGAGACGAGACGATGAATGCGCGCGGCGCCGCCCCCGTCGCCCTGCTGGGCATACCCTGGGATCGGCATTCGCGCCAGCTCCGAACACCAGCGGCGGCAAGCCGAGCGGTTCGGGGTCCTAACCTTCGGGCCGGACGATCTCGCGGCGGCCATGGCCCATCTTCCCGGCGGTCGGGTCTATCTGACCGTCGATCTGAACGGCCTCGATCCCTCCGTCGCGCCGGGGGTCAACCACTATGAGCCGGGCGGCCTGACCGTGCGCGAACTCCTGACCGTCATCGCGGCCATTCCCGGCGATATCGTCGGGGCCGACATCGTCGAACTCGCCCCGGCCCGCGACCATCTGGACATGACCGCCAAGGTGGCGGCCAAGCTGGTCAAGGAGATCGTCGGGCGCATGGGGCCGGCGCCAGCCGGATAGGCGTTGCCCGCAACGCGGCGGCGCCTGTAGTTTGCGCCTTTCGCGCCGCCGCGCCGGCCCGCCGGGGCAGGGGAAGACCGCATGAGTGACAACCCGCCCGTCGCCATCATCATGGGCAGCCGCTCCGACTGGCCGACCATGAAGGGCGCGGCCGAGAGCCTGGAGGCGCTGGGCGTCGCCTTCGTTACGAAAGTGGTGTCGGCCCACCGCACCCCCGAGCGCCTCTACGCCTTCGCCAAGGGGGCCAAGGACGCCGGCTTCAAGGTGATCATCGCCGGGGCCGGCGGCGCCGCCCACCTGCCGGGGATGACCGCGGCGCTCACCGAACTGCCGGTGCTGGGGGTGCCGATCCGATCCAAGGCCCTGGACGGCCTCGATTCCCTGCTCTCCATCGTCCAGATGCCGGCCGGCGTGCCGGTCGGCGCCCTGGCCATGGGCGAAGCCGGGGCGCGCAACGCCGGCCTGCTGGCCGCCCAGATCCTGGCTCTGTCCGACGACGCATTAGCGGCGCGGGTGGCCGAGCATCGCGCCCGTCAGGCCGCCTCTGTTCCCGACACCGTCGAGGAGGGCTGAGGCGGCGGGACATGGCCCCCTTTCCCCTTCCTCCCGGATCGACGATCGGCATCCTGGGCGGCGGCCAGCTTGGCCGCATGCTGGCCCTGGCGGGCGCCCGCCTGGGCTTCGATATCGCCATCCTCACCCCGCAGGCGGACTCCCCGGCCTCGCGAGTGGCGGCGCGAACGATCATCGCCCCCTACGACGACCCGGCGGCGCTGAAAGACCTGGCGGCCCTCGCCCAGGCGATCACCTTCGAATTCGAGAACGTGCCGGCCGCCGCGCTGGAGCGCCTCGCGGACCTGGGGGCCGAGATCGCGCCCGGTCCCCGCGCCTTGGCCATCGCTCAGGACCGGTTCGAGGAGAAATCCTTCCTGAACGACGCCGGCGTGGCCACCGTGGCCTTCGCCGCCGTGGATAGCGTGGGCGATCTGCGCGCCGCCTTCCAGCGCCTGGGCGCGCCGCTGCTATTGAAGACGCGCCGGGGCGGCTACGACGGCAAGGGCCAGACGTGGGTCATGGGCCCACGGGACGCCGAGGCCGCCCTGGCCGCCATCGGCCATCGCCCGGCCATAGCCGAGGCGCCGGCCGACTTTCGCCGCGAAGTGGCCATGATCGCCGCCCGCGGACGGGACGGCGAGATCGCCCTCTATCCCCTGACCGAGAGCCATCACGAAAACGGCGTCCTGCGCCGCGCCGTCGCCCCGGCCGCCGCCCCCTCGCGCATCCTCGCCGAGGCCGAGCGCATCGCCGCCACCCTTCTGGGCGCCCTGGACTATGTCGGGGTGATGGGGGTGGAGTTGTTCGAGCGCGACGACGGGCGCCTGCTGGTTAACGAATTCGCCCCCCGCGTCCACAACACCGGTCACTGGACCCTGGACGGCTGCGAGGTCGATCAGTTCGAACAGCATATTCGCGCCGTCGCCGGCTGGCCGCTCGGCCCCACCACCGCCATCGCCCATGTGGAGATGACCAATCTGCTGGGCGATGAAGCGGATCGCTGGGCGCATCTGGCTCACGAGCCCGAGACCCGCCTGTGGCTCTACGGCAAGCGCGAGGCCCGCCCCGGCCGCAAGATGGGCCACGTCAACCGCCTGGGCCCGTTGGCTCGGTAGAGCGTGATTGGCTACACCCGCCCGTAGCGCATCCGCCCCAGCGCGGCGGCGAGGCGGGCGGCGACATCGGCCGGCTTCACCCCCGCCTTCCACTTTTCGAAGGCCATCACCGCTTCGATACGCCCGCCCAGATGGTCGGCGGCGGCGTTGGCGCCGGAGGCTAGGCGGACGGCCAGGGTGGAGATCAGGATCTCGGCCAGCAGGGCGCGCTTGGAATAGTGGTTCTCGTCGGTGGCCGTATCGCCCGCCCAGCGCCAGAGACCGTCAGCGCTGGCCCAGGCCAGGCGCAGGCCCAGGGCCGCGTTCGGCGGCAGGACCAGGAACCCCGACCACCGCCGCACCGCCGCCTCGTCCTCCATGGCCGCATCGCAGCGGGCCAGGACCCCCCGCCGGATCCGCTCGCGCACCTTCAAACTGGCCGGATCGACATCGGCCAGAGCCTCCAGGGCGTGGGCGTCGTGGCGGGCGGCCAGCAGGGCGGCCAGATCGCGCGGGCCGTGGGGCAGCAGCAGTTCGGCCTCGGCGACGGTCAGGCCGACATCACGCGCCGCGGCCGCCACCAGTCGGCTCGTCCAGCCCAGGCGCGGCGCATGGGTGAGGGCCGCGGTCAGCAGGCGCGCCTCGGTCTCCTCGGCCCAGTCGGGATGCTCGCTCATGGCGCCTCGCATACACCGCCCGGGCGGCATGGACAAAAGCGGGAGGCTCTGATAACAGCCGCGCCTCAGGTTCGGGAGGGCTCTCCTTCCGGAAGCGTTGTCCCGTGGTCTGCGACGGGAGCGATCAGGAGCGCCGGTGGTTCAGATATTCGTCCGTGACAACAATGTCGATCAGGCGCTCAAGGCCCTGAAGAAGAAGATGCAGCGCGAAGGCTCGTTCCGCGAAATGAAGCGGCACGTGCACTATGAAAAGCCCTCCGAAAAGCGCGCCCGGCAGAAGGCCGAAGCCGTCCGCCGCGCCCGCAAGCTGGCCCGCAAGCGCGCCCAGCGCGAAGGCCTCCTGCCGCCGCCCAAGAAGATCGTCCGCGTCTAGGCCATAGGGCGCTCACGCGCCGCCCTGAGCGCCCCGTATTGCTCGCGCCGTAGGCCCTGGTCACGCCCGGGGCGCCGGGTGTTTGATTCAGGCCGTCAATAGAGGTGGGCTTCGGGAAGTTCGATCTGGCCGGTGTAGCGATGGCGCGCGCCGCCCCAGGCGGGGCTTCCATCGGCGTTGAGCGGCTCGCCGTAGGGGCCGTAGGCGTAGGTCGCTCCGGAAACGCCGTTCTGGTCGGCATAGGCGATCACCGAACCGGCGTTGTCGGCCGCCAGCCACCGGCGATCGGTGCGACGCGGCCCCTCGTACCACACCACCGGCTCATCGACGCCAGGGCCGGAGGCGTAGCGGCGCAGGATATTGCCCGATGGGTCGTACTCCCCGGCCAGGGCCTCGCCGTCCCACAAAAAGGTGGTGGTCGCCCCGCCGGCGGTCGAGCTTTGCACCCGGCCCAAGGGATCGTAGCTGAGCGCCGCCGAGTTGCTCGCGTCGTAGGTCCCGGTCACGCCCGAGGCCCCGGTGATCTGGTTCAAGCCATTGGCGCCATACGACGAAGCGATCGTTCCTGGATGGGCGGTGTAGGCGTCGTTGGTGACCGCTCGGGTGAGGATCTGGCCGGCGCCGTTGTAGGTGAAGGTGTAATCGACCCCCGCCCCGCCGGCCAGGGTCTGCGTCAGACCGCTCAGGCGGCTCGCCCCATCGTAGCCATAGCTCGTCGCCGCCCCCGTCCCGCCGGCGCGGGCGATGGAGGACCGCCGGCCCAGATCGTCATAGACGTAGCTGGCCAGCAGACCCGGCCCCGAGCCCGCCCGGTCCTCCTCCACACGCGTCACCCGGTCCAGAACATCGTAGGCATAGGCCACGAAGAGGGCGTTGGGGCCCGTTTCCGGCCAGGTCACCCGCGTGCGGTTGCCCGCCGCGTCGTACTGGTAGGCGAGGGTGCGGCCCGAAGCGGTGGCGCTGACCGCCCGGCCCAAGGCGTCGTAGGCGAAGTCCACCCCCGTGCCGGTCGGGCTCCCGTAGTGGGCGAAGAGGGTTCGATCCAATAGGTCGTAGCCGAAGGCCACGTCCTGGCTGGCGCCCTGGGCGAAGTGCTCCAGGGTAAGACGGTTCAAGGCGTCGTAGGTGAAGCTCACCCGATCGCCGCTGCGCCGCCGCACCACGATCGCATTGCCATTGTTGTCATAGGCATAGCTCTCGAAATCGGCCGGGTTGGAGGCGTTCGATCCGGTCGCCGGCATCGGGAACTGGACCTCCAGGAGGCGGTCGTAGGGATCGTAGGCCAGGGTGGTCAAATTGTTCGCCGCGTCCTTCACCGTGCGAACCTCGCCGCTGTTGGTGTAGGTGGCCGTGGCATAGTCGATCTGGCTGGTGGAAAGATAGCCGGTGGTCACCTTGATCAGCTGATCGGCGGCGTCGTAGGTGTCAAGGACCAGGCGGTCGGGGCCGGCCGTCCCCGGCGGACCTGGGAGGCAGGCCGAGGCGGGCGGGGTGGCGAAGAGCGCCGGGT
>JBDTIW010000027.1:0-11358 GCA_039936215.1 Caulobacteraceae bacterium
CCCGCCCGCCAGCCGGCGGGAAACGTGACAGGATCGCCGCTCGCCACTACAGAACAGGACTCGGGGCGGCAGGGAACGTAGCGCGTGGGACGAACCGGTTGCGCCTTGGCCGCGTCATGGGCGGTGACGATCGGCCTGGCGGCGCCGGCCGTCCTGGCGGCCGAACCCAAGGCGGCGGTGACGGGCGATCTCGACCGCTCGCTTCGCAAGGAGATAGAGACCGCCATCGGCGAAACCAAGAGCCGGCCAGACAGCCGTATCGACGCGCGGCGGCGGGCGCGGGATGCAGCCGGCGACGCCATCGCTCTCTTACGGTCCGAAGGCTACTACGAGGCGACCGCCGAACCGGACGTCTCCGACACCGAACCGCCGGCGGCGATCGTTCGCGTGACGCTGGGCGCGCGCTTTCACTTTCAGGCCGCGACCGTGGCGTGGCAGGGCGGGGCGCCGCCGCCGGAAATCGCCAAGGCCGGAGAGGAGGCGGCGCATCTCGATCCGGGCGCGCCCGGCCGCGCCGCCGACGTCCTGGCGGCGGAAGGGCGGATCGTGGCGGCTCTGCAAAAGCTGGGCTACGCCGACGCCGCGATCCGTCCCCGCGAAGTCGTCGTGGACTATGCCGACCGGTCGGTGAATCCAGCCTTCAAGATCGCCGCCGGCGACCGCGTCCGTCTGGACGGCGTCAAGGTGATCACCAAGGGACGCACCCGCCCGGCCTGGGTGCGCGCCCTGGCCCCGTGGAAGCGTGGTGACGTCTATAGTCCCGACGCCGTCGCCAAACTCGAGCGCCGGCTGATCGATGCCGGCGTCTACGACTCGGTCAGCGTTTCCCTGGCCCCCAAAGATCAGGCCACGAAGGGCCCCGCCGGGACCGCCGAACGCCCGGTGCTGGTCAGCCTGTCGGACCGACCCCCCCGCACCCTGGAACTGGGGGCCGGCTACTCCACGACGGAGGGTTCGGGTGTCGACGGCAAATATTTCTTCTACGATCGCCTGGGCCGCGCCGACACCCTGACCTTGACCGCGCGCCTCTACGATATTCAGCAGAAGCTCGATCTCGAACTGGATCTGCCCGACTGGCGGCGCCCCGACCAGACCTTGAGGATCGGTGGCGGCCCGGTGGCAGACCGCACGGCCGCCTATGACGACGCCGGCGGCGGGGTGCGCCTGGACGTAGATCGGCACTTCACCAAGACGACCTACATCACCCTCGGCGGCGCCTTCGACTATGCCGCCACGCGGGAAAAGACGGCGGTCAATCTTCTGGCTACCCCTGTCGGCGTCGATCTCAAGCTGTTCATCACCACGGGCCTCGCCGCCTTCGCCCTGGACCGCTCCAACGATCCGCTCGATCCGACGCGGGGCTGGCGGCTGGAGGCTCGGACGCAGCCGACTTGGATCACCGGCGATCGCCGCCTCGTCTATCTGGAGACCGACGGACAGGTGAGCGGCTATCTCCCCCTCGATTCCACCGCCGCCACGGTGATCGCCGGGCGCCTCAAGCTGGGCGCCATCCTGGGCGGCTCGATCCCCGATGTGCCGGCCGACCGGCGATTCTACGCCGGCGGCGGCGGATCGGTGCGCGGCTACGGCTACCAGGCGGTGGGACCCCGACTGATCGACAATACGCCGGAAGGGGGCCTTTCCCTCATCGAAACCTCATTTGAGGTTCGCCGCCGGCTGACCCGGCAATTTGGCGCCGTGGCCTTCGTGGACGCCGGCACGGTGGGCTCCGGGACCACACCCGATTTCAGGAACGTCAGCGTCGGGGTCGGGGTCGGGGTGCGCTACAACCTGGGCTTTGGGCCCTTTCGCCTGGATATCGCCACCCCGCTCAATCCCCGCCCCGGCGACGGTCGCGTCCAGGTCTATATCAGCATCGGGCAGGCCTTCTGATGGCCAGACCCGCGGCGCCCCGCCGTCTGTCGGCCGGCCGTTGGCTGATCGTCGCGGCGATTGGCCTGGCGCTTGTCCTCGCCGGCCTGTTCGCCACCGTACGCTACGGGCCGATGACCCGAACCGGCCGACAATTCATCGAAAGCCAGGTCAGCGGATTGCAGGTCGGGCGGTTTGGAAGGCTCAGGATCGAGGGCTTGGACGGCGACATCTGGCGCGACTTCACGGTTCGCCGGCTGAGCATCGTCGACAAGGACGGGGTGTGGCTGGAGGCGCGCGACATCTCCCTGCGCTGGAAGGCGGGCGCGTTGCTGAACCGCCGTCTGCATCTCGCCGCGCTGAGCGCCCAAAGCGTCACCATCGAGCGCCGGCCCGTGCTGACGGCGGAGACCAAACCCACCCCCTCGCCGGTGTCGGTGGATGTCGACAGCGCCACGGCGCGGCTGGAAATGGGACCGGCCTTCGCGGCTCGGCGCGGCGTTTACGATCTGCGCGCAGCCTTTTCCGTGGAAAGAGCGGGCGGGGCGCGGGGTTTGGCCACCGCCTCCAGCGTCCTCCACAAAGGCGATTTCCTCCGCGTGGCGTTCGACCTGGGACGCGGCGACACCTTTTCCGTGGATGCAAATGCGCGGGAGGCGCAGGGCGGCGCTCTGGCCGGCATGGCCGGCTTGGCCGCCGATCAGCCGTTCCTGCTCGCCGCCCACGCCAAGGGCGGGCTCGCCGCCGGCCGCTTCGCCGTCACCACCCGCGTCGGCGCCGCGACGCCCCTGGAAGCCAAGGGCCAATGGACCAAGGCGGGCGGATCGGCCGACGGGAGCATCGATCTTGGCGCCTCCAGCCTGCTGGCGCGCTATCAGACCATGGTGGGGCGTCAGGCCCGCTTCCAGATCGCCGGCCACAGGGCCGCCGACGGCTTCTACGCCCTGACCCTGGCCGCCGGCGGCGACAACATCGCCCTGACCGCGTCCGACGAGGCCGACGTGGGGCGCCGGACCGCCGGACCGCACGGCGTCGCCGTCGATCTGCGCATCGCCGATCCGGGCCGGATTGTCGCCTGGCCGAAGATGGGACCGGCGCACGTCTTTGGCGGCCTGGGCGGCGATGCGCGGCATTGGGTGTTCGACGGCGCCGCGTCGGCGGACCACTTGGCGGACGGCGAATTCGCCCTGGCGCGTGTTTCCGGTCCGATCCGGGTGGAAAGCCGCCAGGGCGAGCTGACGATCGCCGCCAGCGCGGCGGGGGAGGGGGGCGCGGGCCGGGGGCCGGCGGCGGCCCTGCTCGGCGCCCGCCCGCGCGGCGCGGCGCGGCTTACGGTGTTCGCCGACGGCCGTGTCCTGATGCGCGCCCTGAGCGTGGAGGGGGCCGGCCTGAAGGTGGCGGCGGCCGGTGAGCGGACCATCCTGGGCGGCCTCTCGTTCAAGGGGGCCGCCACGGTGAGCAACCTCGCCGCCGCGCTCGCCGGGGCGCGCGGCGTCGTGCGCGGAGCCTGGACGGCGAGTCAGGCTTCGGCCTCCAAACCCTGGTCGTTCAGCTTCGACGCCAAGGGGGAGGGTCTGGTCACGGGCCTGGCGGAGGCCGATCGGCTGCTCGGCCCGGCGCCCCGCCTGCGGGTGCAGGCCGACTACCAGGACGGTGCGGTGGCGATCGCCAACTCGACCCTCGACGGGGCCGCCGGCTCGGTGGTTTCGGCGGGCCTGCTCGGACCGGCCGGGGCCCTGAAGCTGAAGCTGGACTGGCGCGCCAAGGGGCCGTTGGACATCGGCCCGCTGGAAATCGACGGCGCGGCCAAGGGATCGGGTGCGCTGACGGGGTCGCTCGCCGCGCCGAGGGCCGATCTGGTGGCCGATTTCAGCGCCATCGCCCTACCGGTCATGCCGTTGCGCGACGCTCATCTGATCTTGAGTTTCCTGAGCGCCCCGGCGGGCGCGAACGGCCACATCGCCCTTACCGCCGACAGCGACCATGGCCCGGCCAGAGGCGTGGCCAACTTCCGCTTCGCGTCTGGCGGTCTGGAACTCTCGGCGGTGGATGTGAGCGCGGGCGGTGCGACGGCGGCGGGGTCGTTGTCGCTCCTCGCCGGCCAGCCCTCCGGCGCCGACCTCACCGTGGCCATCGGCCCCGGCGCCTTCCTCTCCGAAGGGCGGGCCGGCGGACGGGTCAAGATCGTGGGTGCGCCGGGCGGCGCCCAGGTGAGCCTCGACCTCGAGGCGAGCAACGCGGTGCTGGCGCAGGGCGGGACGGCGATCAAGACCCTGAAACTCTCGGCGGACGGGCCCCTTCGACGTCTGCCCTACCGGGCCAGCGTCGAGGGCGCGATGGCCGGCGGCCCGTGGCGGCTGGCCGGATCGGGCGTGTTGAGCGAGGTCGCCGGCGGCCACGCCTTGAGCTTCAGCGGCGCCGGTCATGTGCGCCGGGCCGATTTCCACACCCTGACCCCCGCTCAATTCCAGTTCGGCGCCAGCCGCTCCAGCGCCCGCTTGCAACTCGCGGTGGGCGCGGGCCGGGCGAACATCGATGTCCTGAGCGACCGCGGCGCGCTCACCGCCAAGGCCACGATGTCCGATCTCGCCCTTGGCCTGGTCAACGAGGATTTTATCGGCCGTTTCGACGGCAACCTTTCCATGGCCGGCGAAGGACCCCGCTTGACCGGCGATATGGAGGCGAGGCTGTCGGGAGCGGGCGCGCGCGACCTCAAGGGCAGTCCGCCGGTGGAGGGCCTCATCAAGGCGCGGCTGGAAGCGAGCGCGATCGTGGTCCAGGCCTCGCTCGGCAACGCCCAGGGCCTCAAGGCGCGAACAGAGCTCAGACTGCCCGCCGAGGCGTCGGCGGCGCCCTTCCGGATCGCCATCGACCGTACGCGCCCTCTGAAGGGAGATTTCTCCATCGCCGGCGAGCTCAAACCGATCTGGGATCTGACCATGGGGGCCGATCGCTCTCTTTCCGGGCGGGTGACGGCGGCCGGAACCCTGGGCGGCACTTTGGCCGATCCGCGCGCCCTGGGAACCGCCTCGCTCGAAGACGGCCACTTCCGGGACGCCGGCACGGGCCTGAAACTGGACGGCGTCACCCTGCGTGCGACCCTGGCCGACAACGCGGTGGACATCAGCCAGTTTTCCGGCGCCGACGGGGCCAAGGGAACCCTGTCCGGGTCGGGCCGCATCAGTCTGTTCCGCGAAGGCGCATCCAGCTTCCGGCTGGATCTCAATCGCTTTCGCCTCATCGACAACGACATCGCCCAGGCCACCGCCTCGGGGAGGGTCGCCGTCGCCCGCGCCGCCGACGGCAAGGTCAAGCTCAGCGGCGCGCTCACCGTCGATCGGGCGCAGATCGCCCCTAACCCGCCGGTGGCCACCGGTGTCATCCCCATGGACGTGGTCGAGGTCCACAAGCCCTTCGATATCGACCAGCGTTTCGCGCCGCCGCCCACCCACGCCGCGCCGGTCGCCCTGGATGTCGGCTTCAAGGCTCCGGGGGGAATCTTCGTCAAGGGCCGGGGCCTGGACGTGGAGCTTTCGCTCGACGCCCATGTGGGCGGCACGACCCTCCAGCCCACCTTGACCGGCGTCGCGCGGGTGGTGCGCGGCGACTACAATTTCGCCGGCCAGCGCTTCCAGATCGACGATCGCGGGGTGGTCTATCTGGGTTCGTCGGCCGAGACGATTCGCCTGGACCTGACCGCGACACGGGACAATCCAACTCTCACGGCGGTGATCCGCATTCAGGGAACGGCGGCCAAACCGACGATCACCCTCACCTCGACCCCGGTCCTGCCCCAGGACGAGGTGCTGTCTCAGGTCCTGTTCGGCGCTTCGGCCTCGCAGCTTTCGCCCCTTCAGGCCGCCCAACTCGCCTCCGCGGTTTCCGGTCTGGCCGGCGGCGGCGGGTTCGACATCATCGGCGGCCTGCGCAACTTCGCCCACCTCGACCGTCTGGCGATCGGCGGCACGGCGGCCACCGGCACCACGGTGTCCGGCGGCAAGTACTTGAGCGACAAGGTCTATCTTGAAGTGACCGGCGGCGGCCGGGAAGGGCCGGGGGCGCAGGTGGAATGGCGCGTCAGGAAACACCTGTCGCTGGTCTCCCGCCTGACCAGCCAAGGCGATTCGCAACTGTCGGTGCGGTGGCGAAAGGATTTCGAAGGGAGGGCGCGTAAGGCGCCCGCCGGCGCCGGTGTTCAGTGAGTCCGGTGTTCAGTGAGTAATGCGCGGCCGCAGATGATAGCGGCCCGGCTTGAACTCATCGAAGATCAGGGCGGTGTGCGGGTGGCCCACCGGCTCGCCGCTTTCGTCGGGCAGGAGGTTCTGTTCGGAGACGTAGGCCACATAGCTGGACTGCTCGTTCTCGGCCAGCAGGTGATAGTAGGGCTGGTCCTTGCGCGGGCGAACCTCGTCGGGAATCGACAGCCACCATTCCTCGCTGTTGGCGAACACCGGATCGACGTCGAAGATGACGCCGCGAAACGGAAAGACTCGGTGCTTGACCACCTGACCGATGGCGAACTTGGCGAGCCGCGCGTTCATGGGAGGGAGAGATTATATCCAATTGGTGAATGGGGCCTGAACTTAGACCGTTCGGCGGGTGTATCAAGACCTTGGCAAGACCCTGGCTTCCGCCGGTCGGTCATCCTTGCTAGACACGACGCCAAGCGGGACGCCTTCACCACCACGGTGGCGACGGGGCTCCAAGAGACATTGGACAAGGTCATGGACGAGGCGCCGAGCGCGCCCGTCGATCGCGGGCGCCCTGGCCCGCACGGTCGGGGGCGTGCGCCGGGCGAGACGCCGATTTTCGCGGCGCTCGATCTGGGAACCAACAATTGCCGGCTGTTGATCGCGACGCCGACGGCGCGCGGTTTCCGCATCGTCGACGCCTATTCCCGCATCGTGCGCCTGGGCGAGGGGCTGTCGGGCACGGGCCGACTGGGCGAAGCGGCCATGGAACGGGCCACCGCCGCCTTGCGCATTTGCGCGGGCAAGATCAGCCGGCGCGGCGTTTCGCACGTGCGGGCCGTCGCCACCCAGGCCTGCCGCGTCGCCGACAATGGCCCCAGGTTCCTGGACGCGGTGGCGGAAGAGACGGGCCTGCGTTTGGCCATCATCTCCCCCCGCGAGGAAGCCCAGCTCTCGGTCGCCGGTTGCCTCAACCTTCTGGATCGCCAGGCGCGGGCCGCCCTGGTCGTCGACGTGGGCGGAGGGTCCACGGAGATGTCGTGGCTGGATCTGACCGCGCCCGGTCTCGACGTCGCGCCCCGCCGCCTGGCGCACCGGCGCCTGCCGATCAAGGCGTGGCTTTCGGTTCCCATCGGCGTCGTTACTCTGGCCGAGCGTTTTCCCGAGACCGGCGGCGATGGCGCGGCGTGGTTTCGGCTGATGGTCGAGGCGATGAAGGTCGAGATCGTCGGCTTCACGCGGGCGGATGGTTTTCGGCCCATTTTCGCGGCCGGCGCCGCGCATCTGGTCGGGACCTCCGGAGCGATCACCAGCTTGGCGGGCGTGCATCTGGGCTTGGCGCGCTACGATCGCGCCCGCGTCGATGGCCTGTGGATGACCAGAGGCGAGTGCGACGCGGTGACCCGCCGCCTGGCGGCGCTGAGCGTCGGCGAGCGCGCCGCCCTGCCGTGCATCGGACCGGACCGCGCCGATCTGGTGATGGCCGGGGCGGCGATCCTTGGCGCCGTTCAAGAACTTTGGCCCTGCGAGCGGGTGCGGGTCGCCGACAGAGGTCTGCGCGAAGGCCTGTTGTTGTCACTGATGTCCGAGGCCCGTCGAGGGCGTCCGCGCCACCCTGGCGCCACCTGCCAAGGCGCGGCGTCATGAGCGAACCGCCGCGTAAACGCATGGTGCGTCCGCCCAGCGGTGGAACGGACGCCGGCCGCGCCGGACCCAAGCGCCTGAAGACGGCCAAGGAGCGCACCCCCTCGTCCCAGGCCTGGCTGGAGCGCCAGATCAACGATCCCTTCGTAGTCGAGGCCAAGGCCAAGGGTTACCGCTCGCGCGCCGCCTTCAAGCTGCGCGAGATCGACGATCGCTTCCACATCGTGGGGCGTGGCGCGCGCGTCGTCGACCTCGGTTGCGCGCCCGGCGGCTGGGTGCAGATCGCCCTGGAGCGGGGCGCTGGGGCGGTGGTGGGGGTGGACCTTCTGCCTGTCTCCCCTCTGGCGGGAGCGACACTGATCCAGGCGGACTTCACCGATCCGGCCTGCGGGGCGCGTCTGATCGACCTGCTGGGCGGGCCGCCGGATGTGATCCTTTCGGACATGGCTCCCAACACCACCGGCCATCGCCAGACCGACCATCTGCGCATCGTCGGTCTTATCGAGGCGGCGGTCGAATTCGCGATCCTGGTGTTGAAACCCGGCGGGGCCTTCGTTTCCAAGGCCTTCCAGGGCGGCGAGACCAGCGGCCTGCTCGCCGTTCTGAAACAGAGTTTTGCCCAGGTGCGTCACGTCAAGCCCAAGGCCAGCCGCGCCGAAAGCTCGGAACTCTACCTGCTGGCGACGGGGTTCAAGGGGCGCGGTTGAGCCGGACTGCCCGTTGTGGTCTGTTCGGCGCTTCCTGAACGCCGAGGGCTCGAACCGGATGGACGGCGGTCAACGCTATTGGGCGTTCCTCAGCTACAGCCATGCCGATCGCAAATGGGCGAACTGGCTCCATCACGCCCTGGAAACCTATGCGATCCCCAGGCGTCTGGTCGGCCGCCAGACCCCCGCCGGGCCGGCGCCTGGCCGATTGCGGCCCCTGTTCAAGGATCGCGAGGAACTGGCCGCCAATCCCGACCTGCGCGAACGGGTTCACGCCGCCCTGGCCGGATCCTCGGCCTTGATCGTCATCTGCTCTCCCGCCGCGGCGCGCTCGGCCTGGGTGGAAGACGAGATCGTCCGCTTCAAGGCTCTCCATGGCGAGACGCGCGTGTTCGCGGTCATCGCGGCCGGGACGCCAGGCGCCTCGGCCGAGGGGCGGGGCGAGGATGAGTGCTTTCCGCCGGCCCTGCGTTTCCGCGTCGATTCCGCCGGCGCCCTGACCGACCAGCGCGCCGAAGTTATCGCCGCCGACCTGCGTCCGCAGGGTGACGGGCGGCGGCTGGCGCGGCTCAAGCTGATCGCCGGCATCCTCGGCTTCGATCTCGACGAACTCGTCCAGCGCGACGCCCAGCGGCGCGTCCGGCGCCGGACCGCCCTCGCCGCCGCCTCCCTCGTCGTCGCCCTGGCCATGGGTGGCCTTGCCCTGGCCGCCTTGGCTGCCCGCGACGAGGCGCGCGCCCAGCGAACCCAGGCCGAGGGGCTGGTCGAGTTCATGCTGGTCGATCTGCGTAAGAAGCTGGAGCCGACCGGCCGGTTGGACGCCCTGGATGCGGTGGGCGCCAAGGCGATGAGCTACTACAGCGCCCAGGCGCGGCGCGGCCTGGACGCCGACGCCCTGGGCCGACGGGCGAGGGTGCTGCATCTTTTGGGCGACCTGAGGGATCAGAGGGGCGATTTCGACGGGGCGCTGAAAGATTTCCAGCAGGCGTCGGCCGCCACCGCCGAACTGCTGGCTCGCCAGCCCGGGGATACGGGACGCATCTTCAACCATGCGCAAAGCGTCTACTACGTAGGCTACGTCGCCGATCAACGCGGTGAAAACCAGACGGCGGAGACGCGGTATCTGGAGTACAGGCGGCTCGCCGACCAGCTGGTCGCTCTCGAGCCGGCTCGTGACGCGTGGCGCCTGGAGGTCGGCTACGCGAACGCCAATCTCGGAACCCTCCTCATGCGCGAAGGCCGGGCCGACCTGGCCGCCGACGCCTTCTCCAAGGTGCTCGCCATCGATGCGGCGCTCACCGCCAAGGCGCCCGCCGACCGCGAGCGCCAGATCGCCCTGGCGGGGACCTATGCCTGGCTGGCCGACGTCGAGGTCATGCGAGGGCGCCTGGACGCGGCGATGCGTGATCGACGGGCCCAGCGCGCCGTCTATGAAAAAATGCTGGGCCGCCCGGGTGGCGACAACGCGGCCAAGGAGCTTCTGGTCGTGAACGGGGTCGGCATCGGCAACATTCTCGCCCTGCAGGGGCGATCGGCGGACGCTGTCCCGGAATTTCAGCGATCGGCGACCCTGGCCGAGGCGTTCATCGCCTTGACGCCCGACAATGTGATCTATCGTCAGGACTCGGTATTTGCCTTTACCGCGCTTGCCAGGGCCCTGCTTTCGCGGGGCGATCTGGCCGCCGCCGGCCATGCGGCGGATCGGGGCCTGTCGATCGCCGAGGGCCTGGTCCGCCGCGATCCCTCGGTGGTGGACTGGCGCGGCGAACTCCTGGGCGGCGCGCGGGTCCTCAAGATCAAGATCGCCGCGCAAGCCGCCCGATCGGACCGGGAGCTGCGCGAGGCCCTGGCGCCGTCGCCGGCGGAGTCTGAACGCCTTTCGCGGTTGGCGGGCCAGGGCCCCGCCAATGTGAGGCTCGCGCGGATCGCGGCGGAAGCCGCATTGCTGGCCGGCGACTTCGAAAGCCTGTCCGGTCGACAGGACGCGGCGCGCGCGAGGTGGGGGGAAACGGTCAGGCTTTCCGAGAAGAACGGTCTGGCGCTGGCCTCCCGAGGCGGAGACAGCAGTCAATTGGCCTACGCCAGGGCGCTGGCCCGGCTTGGCGCGGAACGCCCGAACGCTCGTGTCGCTTCCGATGGGTCGGGGCCGACGCCGCGGGTCTCGGCGAACCGGCCGCGGATCGGGGACTACGCCTGGTAGCTATTGGCCCCTTCCCCCGGCCACGCCTCCCCGCTATACCCGCCCCGCAAAACGGAGAGTCTCATGGAGATTCGCGAAGGGCTCACCTTCGACGATGTTTTGCTTCAGCCCGGTCCCTCGGCGGTGATGCCGACCCAGGTGAACACGGCGACGCGGTTCACCCGCGAGATCGTCCTCAACATTCCCCTGGTGTCGGCCGCCATGGACACCGTCACCGATAGCCGCCTGGCCATCGCCATGGCCCAATCCGGCGGCATGGGCGTCCTGCATCGTAATTTCACGGTGGAGGAGCAGGCCGACCAGGTGCGCGAGGTCAAGCGCTACGAAAGCGGCATGGTGATCAATCCGCTGACCATCCATCCCGACACGCGCCTGGCGGAGATCCGTCAGATCAAGGCGCTGCGGCGGATTTCCGGCTTTCCGGTGGTCGAGCCCGGGTCGGGCAAGCTGGTGGGTATCCTCACCAACCGTGACATGCGTTTCGAGCGGTCGGACGATGTCCCAGCCTCGGCCCTGATGACCCGCGAGGGGCTGATCACGGTGCGCGAAGGCTGCGGCCAGGCCGAAGCGCGCGACCTGTTGCGCCGCCACAAGATCGAGCGGCTGATCGTGGTCGACGACGACTATCGCGCCGTCGGCCTGATCACCGTCAAGGACATGGAAAAGGCCGAGGCCCACCCCCATGCGGCCAAGGATTCCCAGGGCCGGCTGCTGGTCGGCGCCGCCTCGACGGTGGGCGACACGG
>JBDTIW010000028.1:0-4170 GCA_039936215.1 Caulobacteraceae bacterium
AGTGAAGCCTGGCGCGCCCCGACCGGTCTCCGAAGATCAGGCGCGCGGTTTGATCAGCGAGGCCGGCGATGGCGAAAACGCCGAGTGGGCCGCTCTGCGCGATCAAGCGGTGCTGACCTTGCTCTACGGCTGCGGCCTGCGCATTTCCGAGGCCCTGTCGCTTAAGCGCGCCGACGCGCCTTTGGCCGCCTCCCTGCGCATTCTCGGCAAAGGCGGCAAGACGCGGCTGGCCCCGGTTCTGCCCGCCGTGCGCGAGGCCACCGACCTCTATCTCGCCGCCCTGCCGTTCACGCTCGAGGCCGACGCGCCGCTGTTCAGGGCCGCGCGGGGCGGACCGCTGCGTCCCCGCCACATCCAGGCCACGGTGCAGCGCCTGCGCGGGCGCCTGGGCCTTTCCGAGCGCGCCACGCCTCACGCCCTTCGCCACTCCTTCGCCACCCATCTGCTAGGCGCCGGGGCCGATCTGCGGTCGATCCAGGAACTCCTCGGCCACGCCTCCCTCTCCACCACCCAGCGCTACACCGCCGTTGACGCGGCCGGCCTGCTGAGCGCCTACGCCAAGGCGCATCCGAGGGCGTAGGCGAACCCCCTTTCACGCCTGCATCGTCCACCCTTCCACCCCCATGGCCGCCTGGCGCAGGGCTTCGGAGCGGGTGGGGTGGGGATGGCAGGTGCGGGCGACGTCTTCGGAGGCGGCGGAGAACTCCATGGCCACGCAGTATTCGCCGATCATCTCGCCGACGTCGGGGCCGATCATGTGGACGCCGAGGATGCGGTCGCTGGCCGCGTCGGCCAGCACCTTCACGAAACCCTCGGCCTCATGGTTGATCCTGGCGCGGGAATTGGCGGTGAAGGGGAACTTGCCGACCTTGTAGGCCATGCCCTCGGCCTTCAGTTCCTCCTCGGTCTTGCCCACCGAAGCGACCTCGGGATGGGTGTAGACGACGCTGGGGATGACCTCGTAGTTCACATGCCCCGCCTTGCCGGCGATGATCTCGATGCAGGCCACCGCCTCGTCCTCGGCCTTGTGGGCCAGCATCGGGCCGTGGGTGACATCGCCGATGGCGAAGACGCCCGGCGCGGTGGTGCGGAAATGGTCGGTGTCGATGAAGCCGCGCGCGTCGGTATGGAGGCCGACGCTCTCCAGGCCCAGATTGTCCGTATAGGGACGCCGTCCAATGGCGACCAGGACATAGTCGGCCCTGAGCGTCTCGGCGCCGCCGCCGGCCACCGGCTCGACGGTCAGGGCGACGCCCTCGCCATCCAAATGGGCGCCGGTCACTTTTAGACTCAGCTTGAAGACCATCCCCTGCTTGGCCAGGCTGCGCTGGAAGGTCTTGGCGGTCTCGGCGTCCATGCCCGGGGTGATGTGGTCCAGGAACTCCACCACCGTCACTTGCGAGCCCAGCCGGCGCCACACCGACCCCAGCTCCAGGCCGATGATGCCGGCCCCGATGACGATCAGGCTTTTGGGGACTTCGCCGATGGCCAGGGCACCGGTGGAATCGACGATGCGCTTTTGATCGACCTCGACGCCGGCCAGTAGGGCGGGCTGAGAGCCGGTGGCGATGACGATGGCCTTGGCGCCCAGCGTCGTGACCGCCCCGTCCTCGCCGATCACCTCCACCTTGCCGGGGCCGGCCAGGCGCCCGGCGCCCTTCACCCAATCGACCTTGTTCTTCTTGAACAGGAATTCGACGCCCTTGGTGAGCTGGCCGACCGAAACATCTTTCTGCGCCATCATCGCCGGCAGGTTGAGCTTGGGCGTCACCTCGATCCCGAACCCGGCAAAGTCCTTGTTCGCCAGTTCGAAGAGCTCCGAGGTGTGCAGCAGGGCCTTGGAGGGAATGCAGCCGACGTTGAGGCAGGTTCCTCCCAGGGTGGCGCGCTTTTCCACACAGGCGACCTTGAGGCCAAGCTGGCCGGCCCGGATCGCCCCGTTATAGCCGCCCGGCCCACCGCCGATGATGACCACGTCATAGTCGGCCATGAATGGCCCTCCGTCTTTGCTGTTGGCGTCCGAGATATAGGCGATCCGGGGCGCATCGGCAGGATTTTCCGGGCGGGGAGACGTTCATGCGACCGCTCGGAGACCGGCGGGTCCAAGCCCTCCCCTATCGATCGGGCGCGCTTTCGTTCCACAACGCCCGCCAATCGAAGAAGGGCGGCAGGAGGTGGGTGGCTTGCAGATGGCCCGCCAGAGCGGGAATAGGGGCGAAACAGGGCAAGTGGCGAAACAGCCGATTGGTCGTTCGGCGCTCGGACCCAAGACGCCTTTTGTTGTATTCGCCGACATATTTGGTATTTTTAAAATATCGCCAGTATTTTTTCACCACAAAGGAATGTGTAAATATTACGTGGGTGGCGTCGCTCACCGAGCGCCAATGGCGGAAATCGCTTAGGAACAGGTAGCACGGTCCATATGATTCCTTATATAAATTTTCATGCTCCTGAGGGTGAATTACCAGGTGCTGGCCTGAAAGCTCATATATACGATTGTAAAATCTCCACATTTCATAAATAGCGACTTCTTCATGAATGAAACCATCCTCACAGAAGTAGAATATGGCGTCATCGTCGGTCGCCATTTTGAACTGCTGCCGCAATGAAGCGCCCTGGCCAGGCCTGTCCGTTTCAATTGTCGACCATCGGCAGCGTAATTTTCTGCCATGCTCGGTGATTTTTTCAAATAATTCTTTATCTGACCTGTCATCCATGATGATAAGTTTTACGTCTATGTCAGAAACATCGACAATATAGTTTATACTATTCACCAGCGAGATAAAACACCTTTCAACGATATCGACGATGGGCAAGTTTTCAATACGAACTCCTGATTTTGAAAGCCTTTCCGGCGAAAGACAGGTGCGAAAAACTATCTTAATTACATCCAGCCGTGGGTGTGTCTTGGCCGGATTCGAATAATTTCCGTTAATGTTGAGCCGGACTCTCTGTAGAGAATTGTCGGAGACCAGGGGCTTGAACGGCAGTAGATTGATCGTGTCTCGCTTTCGAATGTCATAGCCGAACGGCCGGACGATTCGACCAATCAGGCGCATGAATTCGTTCACCCTAGATTTCCAGCAACAAACGAGCCGGGTCCTCGAGGCACTCTTTGACCTTGACCAGGAAGGTCACCGCGCCCTGGCCATCGACGACGCGGTGATCGTAGGAGAGGGCAAGGTACATCATCGGCCGGACGACCACGGCGCCGTCGATGGCCACCGGGCGATCCTGGATCTTGTGCATGCCGAGAATCCCCGACTGCGGCGCGTTGAGGATGGGGGTGGACATCAGCGAGCCGTAAACCCCGCCGTTGGAGATGGTGAACGTGCCGCCCTGCAGATCGTCCAGGGCCAGGGAGCCGTCGCGCGCCTTCTTGCCCAGAGCGGCGATCGCCGCCTCGATGCCGGCCAGACTTAGGGCGTCGGCGTCCCGCACCACCGGCACCACCAGGCCCCGCTCGGTGCCCACGGCGACGCCGATGTCATAGTGGTTCTTGTAGATCAGGTCGGGTCCATCGATCTCGGCGTTGACCTCGGGAATCTCCTTGAGCGCCGCCACGCAGGCCTTCACGAAAAAGCCCATGAAGCCGAGCTTGACGCCATGGCGCTTTTCGAAAGCGTCCTTGTATTGGCTACGCAGAGCCATGACCGCACTCATGTCCACTTCGTTGAAGGTGGTCAGCATGGCGGCGTTCGATTGCGCCTCCTTGAGGCGCCGGGCGATGGTCTGGCGAAGCCTCGTCATGCGCACGCGCTCTTCGCGCTCATGGACTTCACGCGCCGGCATGGGCGCCGCGGGGGGGGGCGGGCGCGAGGCCCGCGCCTCCAGGGCGGCCAGGGCGTCGCCCTTGGTGATCCGCCCGTCCCGCCCGCCGCCGGGGATGGCGGCCGGATCGAGGTGGTTCTCGGCGACGATGCGCTGCACCGAGGGGGCCAGGGGCGCGGGGGACGCGGAAGGCGTCGCGGGCGTGGCGGCCGGAACGGTGGCTTCGCCGGCCGCGGCCTTGGTTTTAGCGGGCTTGGCGGCCTCGCCGCCCTGGGGACCGACCCGGCCCAGGATCTCCCCTGGCTTGACCGTGGCCCCTTCTTCGGCGGCGATCTCGCTCAAGACACCATCCTCGGGCGCGACCACCTCCAGGCTCACCTTGTCGGTTTCCAGTTCGAC
>JBDTIW010000029.1:0-3455 GCA_039936215.1 Caulobacteraceae bacterium
GCCAAGGCCGGCATGATCGGCTTTTCCAAGGCCCTGGCTCAGGAGAACGCCAAGAAGGGGATCACGGTGAACACCATCGCCCCGGGCTATATCGACACCGAAATGGTGATGGCGGTGCCCAAGGCGGTGCTCGACCAGATCATCGCCGGCATCCCGGTGGGACGCCTGGGCATGGCCGACGAGATCGCCCGCTGCGTGGCCTTCCTGGCCGCCGAAGACGCCGGCTTCATCACCGGGGCCACTTTGAGCGTCAACGGCGGCCAGTACATCAGCGGCTAGGGTCGGTGGCGGGCGCGGCGCCGCCGTCCAAAAACCGCCGTGATCGGGCCGCATGGACTTGCCGATGGTGTCGGCGTCCAGGGCCTCCAGCGGCGGAACGGTCATCGCCGCGGCGCTTGTCGCGGCGGGCCTGGTCGGATTCGCCCACGGCGCCGGCGCCGCGCCCGCCTGGGTTCGGAGAGCCCTGGCCCTCGGCCGGTCGGGCGATCGCCAGATCGTCGCGCCGCCCACCGCCCACTATCTGAGCGACGGGGGCGCCGGCTTCATCCTCGACCGCAGCGGCGGCCGGGCCCTGCTCAAGTTCGACGGCAGTCCCGAAGTGTGGGTTCTCTCGTCTTCCCGCGGTCCGCGTGGAGACATGATCTACACCAACGATCTAGGCGAGCCGTTTTTGCGCGCCACCAAGCTCGGCGGCATGACCGTGTTCACCCCCCGCCGCCCGGAAGGCGCCGCGGTCGCTCTGATGGGGCCGTCCAGCCCGTTGCGCCTCTCGCCCTTGGGGCCGGTGGCGCTCTATCAGCGCCTTGTCCAAGCCAGCATCCGCTCCACCCGGGCGGCTCAGCATCTGGTCGGCTTCGAGGCGGCCAACGCCGACATCAACTCCGACGGCCTGATCGCCGACGCCGCCGCCGTCACGGTCGAAGCCATGGTCGCCCTGTCGGCCCGCGCCGGCGGCAAGGCCCTGCTGGCCCGGGTCGGCAAGGTGTCGTTCACACCCGGGGCCCGGCCGGGCGTCAGCGTCTACGCCGGCATCGTGACCGTCACCATCGTTCCCGCCCAAGGCCTCGCCGGACGCCCGTCCTCCGAACGGATCCAGCGCGCTCTGGGCGCGCGGTAGCGGTCTCCCGCGCTCCTAACTCCTGAACGCGTCCTTGGCGGCGCGGATCGCCCCGAACGCTTCGTCGTCCGGGGCGCCAGCCTTGCCTACCCGCCCGGCGAGACGGCGGGCGCGCAGGAAGGGGTTGGTCGCCTTTTCCAGACCGATGCTGGTCGGCACCGTCGCCTCGCCCCGCGCCCGGGCGGCGAAGATCGCCTCGGCGCGCGCCGCGAGGGCGGGGTCGTCATCCACCGTGAGGGCGAAGCGGGCGTTGGCGGCGGTGTATTCGTGGGCGCAATAGACCAGGGTCTCGTCGGGCAGGGCGGCAAGCCTGCCGAGGCTCACCCACATCTGCTTTGCCGTGCCTTCGAACAACCGCCCGCAGCCGAGCGCGAACAGGGCGTCGCCGACAAAGACAATCTCGGCGGCGGCGTCGAAATAGGCGATGTGGCCGAGCGTATGCCCGCCGGTCTCGATCACCTCCAGGCGGGTTTCGCCCAGATCGACCACCTCGCCACCGGTCACGGTCCGGTCGAGGGGGGCGATGCGCGTCACCTCGGCCGGTCCGACCACCAGGGCCCCGGTGGCGGCCTTGACCGCTTGGTTGCCGCCCGCGTGGTCGGGATGCCAATGGGTGTTGAAGATGAAGTCGAGGCCCCAGCCGGCCGCTTGCAGCTCGGTCAGAATGGCGGCGGCGTCGGGGGTGTCGATGCAGGCCGTGGCCCCGCTAGCCTCGTCGCGGACGAGAAAGCCGTAGTTGTCGGACAGGCAGGGAAACTGGCGTACGGTCAAGGTCATGGCGGGCGGGCTCTTGGCGGCGGGACAAATCGCGCCGTTCATCCTACATCGTTGGCATCCTACATCGTTAGCATCGCAAACTGGAGCGCCAATGCGCCAGGGCGTCCTTGATCTACGCGGATTCTACGCCTCCCCGCTGGGACGGGCGGCGCGGCGCATAATCTCGCGCAAGATCGCCCAGGCGTGGGGCGGCCTGGGTGGACTGGACGTCCTGGCCTTGGGCTACGCCACCCCCTTTCTGGAAGCGGCAGACGCCGGGGCGCGCCGGATCGTGGCCGCCATGCCGACCGCCCAGGGCGTCGAGGCATGGCCAGCGGGCGGTAGAAACCTCGCCTGCCTGACCCTGGAGGCGGCGCTGCCGGCCCCCAACGCCCTCTTCGACCGTGTGTTGGCGGTTCACGCCTTGGAAGAGAGCGACGACCCCTCCGCCGTGCTGCGCGAGGTGTGGCGGGTGCTCGCGCCGTCCGGCCGGGCGATCGTGGTGGCTGCCGCCCGCCATGGCCTGTGGGCCGACGCCGAAAACACCCCCTTCGGCCATGGCCGCCCGTTCAGCCGCCGCCAGCTCGAAGCCCTGGTGCGCGAGTCCGATCTCGAACCGATGGGCTGGACCCGCGCCCTCTATGCGCCGCCGCTTGCCTGGGCCTGGCGGTGGGCCGAAGGCTTCGAGCAGGTGGGCGCGCGCCTGTGGCCACCGTTCGCCGGCCTGATCCTGATGGAAGTGGTCAAGCAGACCTACGCGGTCCGCCCCCAGGGCCTGCGCGCCCGCGGCCCGGCCCGGCCGGCCTTCCAGCCGATGCCGATCGCCGGCTGAGCACAAACAGCGCCGCCTCGGCCCGCCAGGTCTCGACGTGGCCGTGCGGATTGGCCGGTCGGGCCGGCTTGCCGTCGGCGAGGGCGGCGCAGGCGTCGATGTTCAGATCAAGCTCACCGCACAGGCGGGTGAAGTCGCGCACCGTGCACAGATGTATGTTGGGGGTGGCCCACCAGGGCTCCGGCAGCGCGTCGGTCACCGGCATGCGGCCGTGGATGAGAAGGTCCAGACGCACCCGCCAGTGCCCGAAGTTGGGCAGGGAGACGATCGCACGCTCGCCGATGCGCAGCAGTTCGCCCAGCACGTGGCGGGGCTTGAGCACCGCCTGCAGGGTCTGGGAAAGGATGACATAGTCGAAGGCCCCGGCCAGGAAGTCGTCGAGGTCGCGATCGGCGTCGCCCTGCACCACCGCCAAGCCCCGCGCCAGGCAGGCCGACACCCCCTCCGGGCTTATCTCGATACCCCGCCCATCGACCTGCTTTTCCCGCGTCAGCAGGTCCAGCAGCGTCCCCTCGCCGCAGCCGACATCCAAAACGCGCGAGCGCGGCCGCACCAGGGCGGCGATCGCCTCGAAGTCCTCGCGCGCCCCGCTCACCGCGCGCCCCGGGCCAGGGCCGCCGAGTCCAGAAAGCCGGCGAGGGCCGTCCTCAGCACGGGCTCCTCAAGCAGAAAGGCGTCGTGGCCCTTGTCGGTGTCGATCTCCAGGAAACTCACCCGCGCCCCGGTGGCGTTCAGGGCCCGCACCACCGC
>JBDTIW010000030.1:0-2567 GCA_039936215.1 Caulobacteraceae bacterium
CGTCCTGAAGCACCGATTGGGCCTCGGGGGTGATCACGTACTGATCGAACGGGAAGTAGATGACGTAATCACGCGTCTCGAAGGTCGGAGCCGGCGGCGGCGGCGGCGCTTCCGGAGGCGGAGGCGGCGGCGGCGGGGGCGGCGGCGGAGGCGGCGGAGGGGGCGGAGGGGGCGGAGGGGGCGGAGGAGCCGCGAAGCTGTAGCGCAGGCCCAGGGTGAGGGATTGATCCCGATAGCGGGCGTTCAGATTCGACGTGAATTGGTTGGTCTGGTCCACGGCCGCGAAGTTCATGCGCGCGCCGCTGAGATAGCGGTAGGTCAGATCGACGCTGAGTCGGTCGGTCGCCTTGAAGGCGACGCCGGCGATTCCCTGGTAGGCCAACTTGGTCTGACCATCGTCGATATGGAGATGGATCGGACCGGTCCCGTCGGTCGCCGTCCCGACGAGGTCGCCGTCGGCGGTAAGCTTGACGTGATTGACGCCGATGCCGCCGCCGATGAACGGGTCGAAGCGGGATTCAGGGAGAATGTCGATCAACCCGTTGACCATGCCGGTCCAGGCGTTGACATGTCCGTCCGGGGATCCGCAGGAACCGCCCGTGACGCTTCCGGTCGAGCACAGATCGACGTCGGTGCCTTGGTTGACTCCGTTGAAAACCGGTCCGCTCGCGAAGTCGGTGACCGATTTAAGGCCGCCATGGCGATAGCCGCCTTCGATCTCGATCCGGAAGTGCGGGGCGATCCGGTAGCCGAGCCGCACAAATCCCGCGTAGTCGATGTCGTTGGCCCGGAAATTGAGGCCATTGCCGGTCAACGGCGCGATGTTCGTGTCGGTGTCGCCACCGTTCAGGCCGCGCTGATGGTGGCCGCCGAGATCGATCGCGCCATACCAACCGGTATCTTGGGCAAACGCTCCAGAAGCGGCCAACACCGTGGCCACCGCGGCCCCAGCCAGGAGTTTCAGTCTCATCGTCAATTCCCCTTCCTTGCCTCTGCGTCGGCCGATTCGGCCGACGCAGTTGTTGTCGAGATTCAAGCGCGACGAATCTCGTCACGCCAAACTAGACACGCCCCGCCGGTCGCACGGACGTTATACGACCCCTCTTCGCCAATCAAGATTTCGGCGGAAAAAGGCCTAGATCCGGGCGTCTTTGGCGGATCCGCTCACGGAATGCCCAAAATGCCCAACAGAGGTGAAAAAAGCCTGACGGCGCTCCAACGCGATCGTACTCGTTCGATCGACCGGACGCCCTTTACCCCTTGCCTCCCATTGCTTCACAATCGTCCCCCCAATTCGCCGAATGTCTTTTGGTTCCCGCCGAGCGATGTTTTCATCGTGAGCCGACGCCCAGCGCCCGTATGGAGACTGCCTTGTTCGACCTGAATCTCTCCGCCGACGCCGCCGCGCCGATCGCAATCAATCTGGTGGGGAGTGCTGCCTGGGAAGCCTTTGTCGCGGACCTCGGCGAGCCGATCTTGGCGCAGGCGGCGGCGGATGGGTTCACCGGTCAGGCTGGGCGAGTGCTGCTGATTCGCGAGGCGAACGGCGCCCCGAGCCGGGTTTTCTTCGGTCTGGGCGCCGACGCGGCGACCGGCCCCATGGCGATCCGCGATCTTCCCGCCAAGCTGCCGCCCGGCGACTACCGGTTCGCTGGATCCCTGGCCGGCCTCGACCCCGGACAGGTCGCCCTCGCCTGGTCCCTGGGGACCTACCGATTCGATCGCTACAAACAAGACCGGGGCGAGACGGCGCCACGGCTGGCGCCCCCGGCCGGGGCCGACATGACCGAGGCTCACGCGCTCGCCCACGCCTACGCCCTGTGCCGGGACATGATCAACACGCCGGCGAACGATATGGGACCGCGCCAGATCGAGACCATCGCGCGCGAGATCGCCGAGGCGAACCAGGCAACCATCGCCGTGACGGTCGGCGACGCCCTGACCCCGGCCGGCTATCCCGCCGTTCACGCCGTCGGCCGCGCCGCCGTCGCCGAGCGCGCGCCACGCATGATCGAGATGACCTGGGGGGAAGCCGACCATCCGCTGGTCGCCCTGATCGGCAAGGGCGTGGTGTTCGACTCCGGCGGCCTCGACATCAAGCCGTCGGCGGGCATGCGGCTGATGAAGAAGGACATGGGCGGCGCCGCTCACGCCTTGGCCCTGGCGCGCATGATCATGGCCGCCCGCCTGCCGGTGCGCCTTCACGTTCTCATCCCGGCGGTGGAAAACGCCATTTCCGGCGACGCCATGCGGCCGGGCGACGTGCTGTCTTCCCGAAGCGGACTGACCATCGAGGTGGGCAACACCGACGCCGAAGGCCGGCTGATCCTGGCCGACGCCCTGACCCGCGCCGCCGAACTCGCCCCCGCCCTCACCATCGATCTGGCCACCCTGACCGGCGCCGCGCGTGTGGCCCTGGGGCCGCGGGTCGTGCCGTTCTACACCGCCGACGACGCCCTGGCGGCCGAGTTGGCGGCGGCGTCACGCGCCGTGGACGATCCGCTGTGGCGCATGCCGCTTTGGGCGGGCTACGCAGGCGCCCTGGACAGCGACATCGCCGACATCAA
>JBDTIW010000031.1:0-8029 GCA_039936215.1 Caulobacteraceae bacterium
CCGTCATTGTTGCCATGACCTTTGTCCGGACCTTACGCTCAAAACCGCCGGCGCAAAGGAGCTTCCCATGGCCCTGACCAAGGGTGACGATTTCCCGATTCACCAGACCAGCGAGCCGATCGCCTACGCCGGCGCCGACCGGAACTTCTACGATCGCTATTTCTTCAACGGCTACGGAGCCGACGGGGAGGATTTCTTCGCCCTGGCGTTCGGCGTCTATCCCCACCTAAACATCGCCGACGCCAGCTTCTGCGTGGTGCGCGGCGGGGTGCAAACAGCCCTGCACGCCAGTCGCTGGCTGAACATGGAGCGGATGGACCTTGCCGTCGGTCCGATCGCCATCGAGGTCCTCGAACCGCTGAAGCGGTTGAAACTCACCGTCGATGCCCCGGACCAGGGCCTGCGCGCCGAGATCGTCTTCACCGGCCGCGCCTTTCCGGTGGAGGAACCGCGCTTCATTCGCCGCCACGGCCCGCGCCTCTTCCTCGATTACACGCGCCTGACCCAGAACGGCCGCTATGCCGGCTGGATCGAACTCGATGGCGAGCGGTGGAGCGTGGACGGCTTCATGGGGACGCGGGACCGGTCGTGGGGGGTGCGGCCGGTGGGCGCGCGCGACGCCCAGGAGATCGTGCCGCCCCAGCCGCCGCAATTCTATTGGATCTGGGCGCCGGCCAACTTCGCCGCCGGAAGCTTCTTTTTCCACAGCAACGAGGACGGCGCCGGCCGGCCGTGGAATCGGCGTGCGGTGTGGGCGCGCGAGGGCGTCGGTCCCGACGGTCTCGATGAGAACCCCGACTGCGCCATCCAGATCGCCTTCAAGAGCGGTACGCGTCAGGCCCACCGGGCCGTGGTGAGCTTGAAGGACGCGGGCGGCGCGCGCGAAATCGTCTACGAGCCCATCTACGAGTTCTTCATGCAGGGCCTCGGCTACGGCCACCCCACCTGGGGCCACGGCCTGGCGCACGGGCCGCTGGCCGTGGAGCGCGAGGACCTGACGCTCGCCGACGTCGATGTCCGCCTCCCCCAGCATCTGCACGTCCAAGCCCTGTGCAAGGTCACCTATCGCCACGGCGCGGGGCGGGAGGAAGTGGGCCGAGGCGTGCTCGAACAACTGGTCATCGGCCCTCACGCGCCCTCCGGGTTCGCCGAGACGCTGGATTTCGCGAAGTGAAGGGGCGCGGCGCCGTAAAATGCCTCCCTCCCCTTCTGGGGAGGGTGGCTTGGAGCGAAGCGACAAGACGGGTGGGGAGTGGCGAAGCCGTTTGGCTGTCTCCGATTACGCATCCCCACGAACGGGAAGTCCCGCCGCGCCGGGGAAGTTTCGCCACTCCCCACCCTGACGCCTTCGGCGTCTGTACCTCTCCAGAAGGGGAGGGAGGAGCCTCATGACCCTCGCCGAACGCCTCGCCGCCTACCTCACCCGCACCCGCGGCGAGCCGACCTTCGTGGAGAACCTCGCCCGCATTTCCGGCGGGGCGAGCCGGGAGACCTATCGGTTCGACGCGGTAACCCAAGGCGGACGCCAAGGCCTAATCCTGCGTCGCGACCCGCCCGGCAGCCTGATCGAGACCGACCGGCGCCTGGAATTCCTGGCCATCCGATCCTTCGTCGGCAAGGGCGTCGCGGCGCCGGAGGCCATCGTGCTCGAGGAAGACGGCGCCGAGCTTGAGCGTCCCTTCTTCATCATGGGACGGGTGGACGGTGGGACCGCCGCCAGTCCGTTCGCGGTGGATCCGTACGGCCGGCACGCAAAGGCCGTTGGCGAGCGGTTCTTCTCGATCCTCGGCGGTATCGCCGCCGAGCCGCTGAAGGGCCTGCCGATCACGCAAGCGGCTCCTCGTCCGCACCCGGAAGATTGCTGGCGCCGGGAGCTGGACTATTGGAGCGGCGTCGCCCTGACCGACGAACAACATCCCCAGCCCATTGTCCGCGCCGCCATCCGCCGCCTGCGCCGCAAGCCCCCGCCGCCGCCGGCCAGGATCGCCGTGGTCCATGGCGACTACCGGTCCGGCAACTTCCTGCACGACGGGGCCGGCGCCATCCTGGCCGTGCTGGACTGGGAGATGGCCCATCTGGGCGATCCGCTGGAGGATGTCGCCTGGGCCATGGACCCTCTGTGGTCCCATCCCGGCGATGGGCGGATATCGGGCATGATCCCGCGCGATGAGGGCCTCGCCACCTGGCGCCGCGCCAGTGGCCTGACCATCGACGAAGGCGCCCTGGCCTGGTGGTCGCTGTTCGCCTCGGTGAAGGCCCAGGCGATCTGGATCTCCTCGGCCAAGGCTTGGCGCGACGGCGGCTTCGCCGAGCCGATCCTGGCTTTGTCGGGCTGGTACACGGCGCGCCGCCAGGACGAGATTCTCGCCGAACGCCTGCTGGCCATGGACACCGCATGACGCCCTCGCTTCCCGACATCCTCATGGGCCAGGTCGTTGCTCTGAGCGCCCCTTTGCCGCCGGAAGCGGCCGGCGACTATGCCGCCGGGCGCGCGGCCATACTGGCCATGCTGGCCATGTTCGCCGCTCAGGAGGCCGAACGCGGATTCGCCGCGCGGCTGTGGGAGAACGGCGCCCTGCGGGTGTTGTTCGGTAGGGCGGCGCAAGCCTTCGACGGCGAGCTGGATGGCCGGCTGGCCGCAGCCGCCGCTGGCGCGGACGACGACTTTTCGTTGAGCGCCCTCGACCGGACCAACGCCGATCTTCGCCGCCTGCTGATCGCCCTGCATGAAGCGGCCGAGCAACGGGGCGACGCCACCCTCGACCGCCGCATCCTCGCGCTCTACCAGGCGATGGCGAAGGCGCGCCGCCTGGATCTGCCGCCGACGCCCTGACCGGCGCTTCAGGGACCGAAGGCCGCGGGCGGGCTCCGGATCGCTTGGACGAAATTGTTCGGCGCAACCTTAATCGGCCCCGATTGGCGATCGACTGGCCGGCGATCTCCGCCTCCCACGCCAAGCGCCGCCAACGCCTTGCGGAGACATCGAAGGCCGCGTAACCATCAATCCAGGCAACGTCCGCCTGTCGCGTTTCAACATCGAGCAGGACATCCCCCCGCTCACCCAGCCGGCGAAAAATGGAATAACGAGGAGAGATGTATGGGAGCTCTGAAGCAGGCGCACGGCGGGGAACTCAGGAACCTCTATCTTGGCGCGGAGGAAGCGGCGGAGGAAAAGGCGCGTTCCAGGGAACAAAAATCCTGGGACCTGACGCCGCGCCAGATGTGCGATATCGAACTCCTCCTGAATGGTGGGTTTTCCCCACTGGAAGGATTTCTCGGCCGCGCGGATTACGAAAGCGTCGTCTCCAGCATGCGTTTGGCAAGCGGACTGCTGTGGCCGATTCCGGTCACGCTGGACGTGACGCAGGACTTCGCCGACACGGTAGGAGAAGGCGACACCATAGCATTGCGCGATCAGGAAGGCGTCCTGATCGCGACCATGGCGGTCGCTGACAAATGGGCGCCGAACTTGCGGGACGAAGCCGCGGGCGTGCTCGGCACGACCGATGACCTTCATCCGGAAGCCGACCGGCTCCTGCATCATTCGGGGCCGGTCTATCTCGGCGGAAAGCTACGCGGCGTCCAGGCGCCGGTGCATTTCGATTTCACGCATGCGCGTCGCACGCCCCGAGAGCTGCGCGACATGTTCGCCAAATGGAGCTGGCGAAAGACCGTCGCCTTCCAGACACGCAACCCGCTGCACCGGGCTCACCAGGAACTCACCTTCCGGGCGGCGCGCGAGGCGGAGGCCAATCTTCTCCTGCATCCCGTGGTCGGCATGACCAAACCGGGCGACATCGATTATTTCACCCGGGTGCGGTGTTATGAAAAGCTCCTCACCCATTATCCCGAACAGACGACGGCTCTCAGCCTGCTGCCCTTGGCGATGCGCATGGCCGGCCCGCGCGAGGCTGTGTGGCATGGGATCATCCGGAAGAACTTCGGCTGTACGCATTTTATCGTTGGGCGCGATCATGCCGGGCCTGGCAAGGATGCGCAGGGCAAGGATTTTTATGGCCCCTACGACGCGCAGGACCTGTTTGCTCGGCACGAGGAAGAACTCGACATCACGCTCGTTCCTTTCAAGATGATGGTCTATGTCCAGGAACGGGCGCAATACGCCCAGACCGACGAGGTTCAACCTCATGAAACACAGCTGACGATATCTGGAACGGAACTCCGCCGCCGTTTGCGCCTAGGTCTTGAGATCCCTTCGTGGTTCTCGTTTCCGGAGGTTATCGCGGTCTTGCGGGAGCGCCATCCTCCGCTCAGCGGGCAGGGCTTCACGCTGTTCTTCACTGGGCTTTCGGGTTCGGGCAAATCCACCATCGCCAGAGCCGTAATGACCAAGCTCATGGAATCCGGCGGCCGGCGAGTCACGCTGTTGGACGGCGATATCGTGCGCAAAAACCTTTCCAGCGAACTCGGCTTTTCCAAAGAGCACCGCAATCTCAACATCGAACGCATCGGATACGTCGCGAGCGAAATCACCAAGAACGGCGGCATCGCCATCTGCGCGCCGATCGCGCCCTACACCATTGGCCGGCGCCAGGTTCGCGAGACGATCGAACCGCTCGGCGGGTTCATCGAAATCCATGTCTCGACGCCACTGGAGGTGTGCGAGTCGCGGGACCGGAAGGGCCTCTACGCAAAGGCGCGCGCGGGGGTTCTCAAGGAGTTCACCGGCGTCTCGGACCCATACGAGGAGCCGGAACATCCCGAAATGCGCATCGACACCTCGTCAATCTCGATCGATGAAGCCGCGCAGCAAGTTCTGCTTAGACTGGAAGGCCTGGGTTACCTGGCTTAGATTACGGTCCCACATCACTTGACAGGCTGCCGATTTCGGGCCCGGCCTCGGGCTTCGGCTTGAGCCGGCCCCTGCGCGGCTCCGGGAGAACCGGTTCGGCCTGGGCGTCGTTGCGGGTCTTGAGGATACTACCCCTTCTCGTCCAGCGCCTGGACAATGATCTCGGCCGACTGTTCGGCCGATAGCTTGCTGGTGTCGACACGGATCTCGGCTGTTTCGGGGACTTCATAGGGGCTGTCGATACCGGTGAAGTGGGCCAGCTCGCCGCGGCGGGCCTTGGCGTAGAGGCCCTTCACGTCGCGCTGTTCGGCGACCGCCAGGGAGGTTTCGACATAGACCTCGAGGAATTCGCCCGGCGCCATCATGTCGCGCGCCATCCGCCGCTCCGACCGGAACGGGCTGATGAAGGAGACCAGCACGATCAGGCCCGCGTCGGCCATCAGCCGGGCGACCTCGGCCACCCGGCGGATGTTCTCGACCCGGTCGGCGTCGGTGAAGCCGAGATCGCGGTTGAGACCGTGGCGGACGTTGTCGCCGTCGAGCAGATAGGTGTGGCGGCCCTCGGCCAGCAGCTTCTTTTCGACCAGGTTGGCGATCGTCGACTTGCCGGCCCCGGAAAGGCCGGTGAACCACAGCACCGCCGGCTTCTGGCCCTTGGCCTTGGCCCGGGTCTCCTTGCTGACATCGACCGCCTGCCAATGGATGTTGTGCGACCGGCGCAGGGCGAAATGGATCATCCCCGCCCCGACCGTGGCGTTGGTCAGCTTGTCGATCAGGATGAAGCCGCCCAGGTCGTGATCGGCCTCGTAGGGGTCGAAGGCGATGGCCTTGTCGAGGCTGAGGTTGCAGACACCGATCTCGTTGAGCTCAAGCTGGCGGGCGGCCAGATGCTCAAGGGTGTTGACGTTGATCTTGTACTTCGGCTCCGCGGGGGTCGCCGTCGCGCTCGTCGCGCCGATCTTGACGCCATAGGCGCGGCCGGGGAGCATCGGTTCGGCGGCCATCCACACGATGGTAGTCTCGAACTGGTCGGCGACCTCGGTGGGCGATTTGGCCGCCGCGATCACGTCGCCGCGCGAGCAGTCGATCTCATCGGCGAGGGTCAAGGTCACCGACTGGCCGGCCACCGCGGCGTCGAGGTCGCCGTCCTGGGTGACGATGCGGGCGATGGTGCTTTCCCGGCCCGACGGCAGGACGCGGATGGCGTCGCCCGGTTTCACCGCGCCCGAAGCGATCTGGCCGGCGAAGCCGCGAAAATCCAGGTTCGGCCGGTTGACCCACTGCACCGGCATGCGCAAGGGCCCGCTCTGGAGGTGCTCGGCGTCGATCTCGACGGTTTCCAGATAGTTCATCAGCGAGGGGCCGTCGTACCAAGGCGTTCGGTCGCTCAAGGAAGCGATATTGTCGCCCTTGAGGCCACTGATCGGCACGGCCAGGATGTCGGTGAGGCCGATCTCGCCGGCGAAGGCGCGATAGTCGGCGACGATGGCGTCGAATACCGTGTGGTCGAAACCCACCAGATCCATCTTGTTGACCGCCAGCACCACCTTCTTGATGCCGATCAGGCCGACCAGGAAGCTGTGGCGGCGGGTCTGGGTAAGGACGCCCTTGCGCGCGTCGATCAAAATCACCGCCAGATCGGCGGTCGAGGCGCCGGTGATCATGTTGCGGGTGTACTGCTCGTGACCCGGCGTATCGGCGACGATGAACTTGCGCTTGTCGGTGGAAAAGAAGCGGTAGGCGACATCGATGGTGATGCCCTGCTCGCGCTCGGCGGCCAGGCCGTCCACCAGGAGGGCGAAATCGATCTCGCCCCCCTGGGTGCCGATCCGTTTTGAATCGGCCTCCAGCGCCGCCATCTGGTCCTCGAAGATCATCTTCGAATCGTAGAGGAGGCGCCCGATCAGGGTCGACTTGCCGTCGTCCACCGACCCACAGGTGATGAAGCGCAAAAGCGATTTGTGCTGATGGGACTCGAGATAGGCGTCGATGTCGCTGGCGATGAGGTCGGAGACGTGGGCCATGATCAGAAATAACCCTCGCGCTTCTTCTTCTCCATCGAGGCGGCCTGGTCGTGGTCGATGGCCCGGCCCTGCCGCTCGGAGGTGGTGGTGAGCAGCATTTCCTGGATGATCCGGGGCAGGGTGTCCGCCTCACTCTCAACCGCCCCGGTCAATGGATAGCAACCCAGGGTGCGGAAGCGCACCTTGCGGATCATCGGGACCTCGCCGTCATGGAGGCGCATCCGCGCGTCATCGACCATGATCAGGACGCCGTCGCGCTCCACCACCGGCCGGTCGGCGGCGAAATAGAGGGGAACGATGGGGATGTTCTCCAGGTGGATGTACTGCCAGATGTCCAGCTCGGTCCAATTTGAGATCGGGAACACCCGCAGGCTCTGACCCTTGGCGATCTTGGTGTTGTAGAGCTTCCACAACTCCGGCCGCTGGTTCTTGGGATCCCAGCCGTGCTTGGCGCTGCGGATCGACACCACCCGCTCCTTGGCCCGGCTCTTCTCCTCGTCGCGCCGCGCCCCGCCGAACGCCGCGTCGAAGCCGTACTTGTCCAGCGCCTGCTTGAGGCCCTCGGTCTTCCAAAGATCGGTGTGTAGCGAGCCGTGGTCGAAGGGATTGATCCCGCGCGCCTCGGCGTCTGGATTCTTGTAGACCAGCAGTTCGAAGCCCAACTCGCGCGCCATGCGCTCGCGCATCTCGTACATGGCCTGGAATTTCCAGGTGGTGTCCACGTGCAGGAGGGGAAAGGGCGGCTTGGCGGGGAAGAAGGCCTTGGCGGCCAGGTGCAGCATGACCGCCGAGTCCTTGCCCACCGAATAGAGCATGACCGGCCGCTCGCACTCGGCCGCCACCTCGCGCATGATCTGGATGCTCTCGGCTTCCAGCCGCTGAAGGTGGGTCAACACGGTGGGCTTGAGGCGCGGCGCGGCGGCGGATGCGGATGCGGATGCGATATCGAGCGACATTTCGATTTTCCAAGACCCCCGAGCGAGAAGAAAATCCAACGACAAGGAATATCCAGTGACAAGAAAAATCCGTCGCCGCATCCCTGCGGGCGACGGACGGCCCTTCGCGGCTGGCAATAGGCGAGGGGGCGGTTTAACGCAAGGGTCGGCCGATGGTCGGCGGCGACGCCGTGACGGGCACGCGTCCTTGCCAAGGGCCGGGCCCTCTGCGATAAGCCGCCCTCGATTTCGGGGCGCGG
>JBDTIW010000032.1:0-4731 GCA_039936215.1 Caulobacteraceae bacterium
CCGTTCAAAGAGCGTCCATGAGCGTTTTCGATTCCCCCGCCTTCGACGGCCATGAGGCCCTGCACGCGTTCCACGATGAGGCCAGCGGCCTCAAATGCTTCATCGCCGTCCACTCCACCGCCCGCGGTCCGGCCGCCGGCGGCTGCCGGATGTGGCCCTACGCCAGCGAGCAGGCGGCCATCGACGACGCCCTTCGCCTGTCGCGCGCCATGTCGTTCAAGAACGCCGTCGCCGACCTGGACCTGGGCGGCGGCAAGTCGGTGATCATCGGCGATTCGCGGGCCGCCAAGACTCCCGCCCTGTTCGAAGCCTTCGGGCGCGCTGTCGAGGCCCTCGGCGGGGCCTATTGGAGCGCCGAGGATGTGGGCGTCTCGCCGGACGACCTGGCCCACGCGCGCAAGACCACCCGCTATGTGGCCGGGTTGGAGGGCCACCCGGCCGCCTCCGGCGATCCCAGCCCGGTCACCGCCGAAGGCGTCCGTCGCGGCATCGCCCTGACCGTGCGCCGCGTCCTGGGCCGCGATCTTTCCGGCGTCACCGTGGCCATCCAGGGGGCCGGTCACGTGGGGGCCTATCTGGCCGACAAGCTGGCCGCCGACGGGGCCAATCTGGTCATCGCCGATGTCAATGTGGCGGCGGTGCGAACGGTGGCGGAGCGCACCGGAGCCAAGGTCGTCTCGCCCGAGGCGATCTTCGACGTGGAGGCCGACGTGTTCGCCCCCTGCGCCTTGGGCGGGGCGATCAGCCAAGCGACCTTGGGGCGGCTCAAGGGCCGGATCGTCGCCGGCGGGGCCAACAATCAGCTCGCCGGCCCCGAGGTCGGCCGCGCCCTCTACGAACGCGGCCTGATCTACGCCCCCGACTTCGTCATCAACGGCGGCGGCATCATCAACGTCGCGGCCGAAATCCGCGCCCTGGAAGCAGGGGAGGCCCACGATCCGGCCTGGGTCGAGGCCAAGCTCGCCCGCCTTATGGAGACTCTGGACGAGATTTTGGAACGCTCGACGAGCGAACGCCGCCCCACCCAGGACATCGCCATAGAGATCGCCCAGGCGAGGATCGCGGCGGCGAGGTAGTCGCCCGGCGGCCAGACGCCAGCGAGATGTGCCAATCGCTAGGCCCCTTTTGGGAGAAGTGTTTTGCGGACGACATTCCCAAAAGTGTGCATACAGACCCTGGCAAGCGGGGAGGGGATGTTCAATGAATCTCGCGGCGGGATTGGTGGCGGCCATGCTGACATTCGGGGCGGCGCACGCCCAGAAGTTGACCCCCGAGCGGGTGTTCGCCGATCCGGACCTTTCGGGCCCCCGCGCCCGCCTGGTCAAGCTGGCTCCCGACGGCACGGCGGTGACCTTTCTGCGCGCCAAGGCCGACGATCAGCGCCTCACCGACCTGTGGATGGCCGATGTCGCCGGCCGTCCGCCGCGCCTGATCGTCGACGGCCGCGCCCTGACGCCCAAGGGCGCGGCTCTCTCGGAGGCCGAAAAGAGCCGTCGCGAACGCCAGGGGGTCCAGACCCACGGCGTGGTCGACTATAGCTGGGACGAGGAAGGGCGGTTCATTCTGGTCCCCGTCGAGGGCGACCTTTGGCTCTACGAGCGCGCAAGCGGCAAGCTCTCCCGCCTCACTGCCCAGAGCGCCGACGATATCGACGCCCGGATTTCGCCCAAGGGCGGCTTCGTCTCCTACGTGCGCGGCGACAACCTCTATGTCATCCCGCTCATAGGCGGGGCGGAAAAGGCCCTCACTCAGGGGGGCGACGCCCTCCATGGCTGGGGCGAGGCGGAATTCATCGCTCAGGAGGAGATGGCGCGGCCCACCGGCTACTGGTGGTCGCCGGACGACGACCGGGTGGCTCTAACGCATGTGGACGTGAGCGGGGTCGATGTCGTCCCGCGCTTCGATATCGGCGCGGCCGGGGCCACGGTGGTCGAAGAGCGCTATCCAAGGGTCGGCCGGCCCAACGCCCGGGTCGATCTCTTCGTCGAGACCGTGGCCACCGGCGCGCGGGTCAAGATCGATCTCGGCCCCGATCCCGACATCTACCTGGCCCGCGTCGACTGGTCGAAGGACGGCCACACCCTCTATGTCCAACGAGAGTCCCGCGACCAGCGCCGCCTCGATCTGATGGCCGCCGATCCGGCCACCGGCGCCGCGCGGGTGATCGCCAGCCAGACGAGCCCGCATTGGATCGAACTTACCGACGACTTCAAGCCTCTGAAGGACGGAACCTTCCTCTGGTCCTCGGAGCAGTCGGGCTGGCGCCACCTCTACCTATACGGCCCAGACGCCCACCTGATCCGCCCCGTCACCCAAGGCGACTGGCCGGTCTCCGAACTGCTCGGCGTGGACGAGACGGCCGGCACGGCGATCTTCGCCGCCAGCAAGGACTCGCCCATCGAGCGGCGGCTCTACGCCGTCTCCTATAAGGAACCCGGCGAGCCGACCCCCTTGACCGCCGCCGGTGGCTGGTGGACCGCCGATGTTGCTAAATCCGGCCAAGTCTTCGCCGCCACCTATCAGGACCCCGACACCCCGCCCCGCACCGGCCTCTATGGCGAGAACGGCAAGCGTCTGCGCTGGATCGAGGAAAACGCCCTGGTCGCCGGCCATCCCTATTTCCCCTATGCCGGCCGCCTGCGGACGCCCAGCTTCGGCGTGATCAAGGCCGCCGACGGCCAAGATCTTTGGTGGTCGATGCGCACCCCGCCAGGCTTCGATCCGGCGCGGAAATATCCGGTCATCGTCGAGGTCTATGGTGGGCCGGCCGGGGCCCTGGTCGCCAAGACCTGGGCCAGCCCGGCCGATCAGCTCTACCTGGAGGCTGGTTACATCCTGTTCAGCCTCGACAATCGCGGCACCCCGAACCGCTCTGTGGCCTTCAAGACCGCCATCGACCGGCAAATCGGCGTCGTGGAGGTCGAGGACCAGTTGGCGGGTGTGAACCACCTCAAGTCCCTGCCTTACGTGGACCCGGCTCGGATCGGCGTCATGGGCTGGTCGAACGGCGGCTACATGACCCTGATGCTGCTCACCGCGCCCGCCTCGCCCTTCGCGGCCGGCATGGCCGGCGCCCCGGTCACCGACTGGTCGCTCTACGACACCCACTACACCGAGCGCTTCATGGGGACGACCAGGGACAACCCGGCCGGCTACGCCGCTTCCGAAGTCACCGCGCGGCTTGGCGTCCTGAAGCCAGGGGCCCTGATGTTGATCCACGGCATGGCCGACGACAACGTCATCTTCGCCAATTCCACCCGCGTCATGGCCGCCTTGCAGGGACGCGCCATCGCCTTCGAGACCATGGTCTATCCGGGCCTGCGCCACCGCGCCGGTTGGACGCAGGGCGACCTCTTGCACCGCACACGGACGATCCTCGACTATTTCAACCGCAAACTTTCCCCGACGACGGCGCCGTGAGACTCGTAGCGCGGGTATCCTGCCCGCTTTGATCGACGGCTCGAAAGGGTGGGCTGGAAGCCCGCGCTACGAAGGCCCCGTTGCCCCCCGCGCGCCCTCTCGGCTAGGGTGGGGCCATGACCGACGCCGACGACATCGCCGCCCTCTCCTTCGAGGCCGCCCTGGCCGAACTGGAACGCATCGTCGCCGAACTGGAGTCGGGGAAGGCCGAACTGGAGCGCTCGATCGCCGTTTACGAGCGCGGCGCGGCGCTCAAGGCCCATTGCGAGGCCAGACTGAAGGCGGCCCAGCTTCGAGTGGAGAAGATCATCATGGGCCCGTCCGGCCCGGTGGGTGTCGAGCCGGCCGAGTTCTCGTGAGCGTAGCCGCAGCCCCCACCTTGGCCGGCCGGATCGCTCAGACCGCCGACCTGGTCACCGTCGCTCTGGACGAACTGCTGCCCCGCGCCGAAGGTCCGGAAGCGCGGCTCACCGAGGCCATGCGCTATGCGGCCCTGGGGCCAGGCAAGCGGCTGCGGCCCTTCTTCGCCCTGGAGACCGGCCGCCTGTTCGGCCTGTCGGAATGCTCGGTCCTGCGCGCCGCCTGCGCCCTGGAGTGCATTCACGCCTACAGCCTGGTTCACGACGATCTGCCGTGCATGGACGACGACGATCTGCGACGCGGGCGTCCCACCGTCCACAAGGCCTATGACGAGGCCACCGCCGTCCTGGCTGGCGACGCCCTGCAGACGATGGCCTTCGAGATCATGGCCCATGCCGACACCCACGAGGACGGCGCGGTGCGGGCCGAACTGGTGCGCGTCCTCGCCCACGCCAGCGGCGCGCGCGGCATGGCCGGCGGCCAGATGATCGATCTTCTGGGGGTGCGCGACGACCTGGGCGCGGTGGCGCGCATGCAGCGCATGAAGACCGGGGCCCTCATCGCCTGCGCTTTCGAACTGCCCCTGGCCATGGCCGCGCCCAAGGAGGCCGAACGCGCCTCCCTGTTGGCCTTTGGCCGCGACATCGGCTTGGCCTATCAGATCGTCGATGATGTGTTGGACGCCGAGGGCGATACGCAGGCGCTCGGCAAGGCGGCCGGCAAGGACGCCGCCGCCGGAAAGGCCAACTACGTCACCCTGCTGGGTGTCGAGGCGGCCAAGCAGCGCATCGCCCTCCTCACCCACCAGACCAAGGCCCACCTCGCCCCCTTCGGCCCCCGTGGCCGCTTCCTCGCCTCGGCGGTGGATTTCGTCCTGGATCGGCGGAGCTAATTGTCCACCGGCAAAGTCCCGGCGACCTAATGCAACGGCGCGACGCCCTGCGGCTCACC
>JBDTIW010000033.1:0-2879 GCA_039936215.1 Caulobacteraceae bacterium
GCGCGCTTCGCCTGGCGCCTGGGGATGATCTAGCCTATGCCATCGAAGATGGTCGCGTCGTCCTGACCAAGGCCAATCGCGCCGTCGCCGACGATCCGTTCGCGACCTTCGGCGAATGGAGCGGAGACGCCGACCGGCGGGCCTATGGCGACCTTTGAACAAGGCGATACGGTTCGCGTACCCTTCCCCTACACCGACCGCCCAATCCGCCAGCGGCGTCCGGCGCTCGTGGTGTCCAACGGCGCCATCGGAGATAGCGAGGGTCTGCTTTGGGTCGTGATGATCACCAGCGCGGAAAATCGGCCATGGCCGGATGATTTGCCGCTCGGCGACTCCCAAAGTTCCGCCGGGCTTTCCGCGCCGTCGGTCATCCGGCCTTGCAAGATCGCCACCGTTGAGGCGCACGATGTCGAGAGATTGGGTCGTGTCACACCGGCGTTGACGGCCAGCGCGGCGCGAACCCTGAGAAGGTATTTGAATCTAAGCTAGCGGCGAGCGGAGGCAGGCGTCGCCTCGTTCCAGTTCCGCTTCAATGGCGGCCAGAGCCTTGAGCGTATTGGCGTTGCGGAAGGCGAGGGGGTCGGCGAAGGCGACGGGAATTGCGCCGATCTCGGCCAGGAAAGCCTTCACGGGCGGATGGTCGCCGGCGGCGAGGCGCGCCGCCAGCCTATCGGCGAGATCGACGCGCCACACGGCGCACAGGGGTTGCGGTCCGTCGGAGGTCGTGGCGTGGGCGGCCCGCGCGCCGTCCAGGGCGCCGATCAGCGCTTCGACCTGCCGCGTGCCCACCAGGGGCATGTCGCAGGGCAGGCTGATCAGGAGATCGAAGCCGGCGCCGCTCGCCCAGGCCAAGCCGGCGGCGAGACCCGCCAGGGGACCCTTGGCGTGGCCGGGATCGTCGCCGACAACCGCGCGGCCCAGCGACCTGGCCAAGGCGGCGGTTTCGCTCCCGAGCGCCGCGCTCACCGCGACCGTTTCGCTGGCGCCCTCCAGCGCCGCCAGGTTCCAGGCCAGCAGGGGCCGGCCGGCCAGGGTCGCCACGGCCTTTTCCGCTCCGAACCGGCTGGAACGGCCGCCGGCCAGGACCAGGCCGGCGATGCGTGTCGGCGCGGCCCGTCGCGGTCCATCGCTCATTGGGGCTGCTCGCCTCCGTTCACACTCGGTTCAGCCAAAAGCTGCAACATTCAGGCCCCACGGACGTTGCACTCCAGCAAACCGCAATGGAAGCCAGAATGACAACCAGAAATCTCACCCGCGCCGCCGGCGCCTGCCTTGCCGCGATTTCCGCCGCGGCCATGCTCGCCGACGCGTCGCTGGCCGCCGCCCAGCCGGCCCAAGGCTACGGCAATTCCGGCCAATACGACAATTCGGGGCCGCCCCCGCCCGGCCAGTACGACAACTCCGGCGGCTACAACAACGCCGACCAATCCGGCCCCCCGCAAGGGCAGTACGCCCCACCGCCTCCCGGCTACGGGAATGGGAACGCCCAATACGACGACCGCTCGCAACAGACCGACCGCGATTATGCGCAACGCTACCAGCAGTGGTCGGCGCAAAATTGCATCGACCGACGCAATAACAACACCGCCGCCGGGGCCATCATCGGCGGCGTCCTGGGCGCGGTGGTCGGGGCTGGCGTGGCCGGCCGCGGCAACGCGGGCGCCGGCGCCCTTCTGGGCGGCGCGCTCGGGGCCGGAACCGGCGCGGCCATCGGCTCGAGCTCCAGTTCGACCGCCGGCTGCCCGCCAGGCTACTACGTGCGCGCCGGCGCGCCGGCCTTCGTCTATGGGGGCGGCTACGGGCCGGGCGTGGTCTATGCGCCGGCCTGGTACCGCCCCTGGGTGTGGTCGGGCGGTCGCTGGAACTACACCCCCTACCGCTCCTGGTACTGGAATCACCGCACCTACTGGCGTCCAGGCTGGCGCGGGCGCCCCTATCGCCCCTACCGCCCCTACTAAGGGGCGCCGGCGAATTGCCGCGATCCTGGGCCGCCTCATTTCTTGGGGCGGCCCTTTTTCGTAGCCGACTCGCGTTGGGGACACGAGCCTATCACCCTGACCCCCACCGGCTCTATAGACTGGCTCGATCCCGGTGATGCAAACAATCAATTTTACAAATGAGCGCCCGCGGCGCTTGTCTGTCGGCTGTGCGAGACGTCATCGCCCGATCGCGCAAACGTGGTCGACGGACAGGAACAGGCAGGGAAGACGAACATGGACGCCAAGGTCGAAGATAACGCTGGAAGCCAGTGCCCGATGGGGCGTGGGCGCGGCGGTAGAGGCAACCGTGAGTGGTGGCCCGGCGGCCTGCGTCTGGAGGGGCTCAACCAACATGCGCCCAGGTCCAACCCGATGGGCGAGACGTTCGACTATGCGCAGGCGTTCATGTCGCTCGATCTGAACGAGGTAATCGCCGACCTGCACGCCTTGATGACGGAATCGCAGGATTGGTGGCCGGCCGACTTCGGTCACTACGGCGGCCTTTTTATCCGTCTGGCGTGGCACAGCGCCGGCACCTACCGGATTACCGATGGCCGCGGCGGCGCCGGCGGCGGTCAGCAACGCTTCGCGCCACTCAATAGCTGGCCGGATAACACGAACCTCGAAAAGGCGCGCCGCTTGCTTTGGCCGATTAAGCAGAAGTATGGCCGCGGGATTTCCTGGGCCGATCTCATGATTCTCACCGGAAACGTCGCTCTCGAGACGATGGGGTTCAAGACCTTCGGTTTCGCCGCTGGGCGCGCGGATGTGTGGGAGCCCGATCATGACGTGTCGTGGGGCACCGAAACCGAATGGTTGGGCGCCGATACGCGCTATTCCGGGGAGCGGGAACTCGCCAATCCGCTGGCGGCCGTGCAGATGGGCCTCATCTATGTGAAT
>JBDTIW010000034.1:0-9323 GCA_039936215.1 Caulobacteraceae bacterium
GCCATCATCTCCTTCTGCTGGGCGGCCGGGTCGTCCTTGAACTTGGCCTGCAGCGCCTTCAGTTCTGGCTGCACCTTCTTCATCTTGACGCCCATCTCGAAGCCCTTGTTGGCCAGGGGGAAGGTGACCAGGCGAATGACCACCGTCAGCATCAGGATGGCGACCCCGAAGTTGCCGACGAGCTGGTAGAAGAATTCCAGCAGGGTGAAGATCGGCTTGGTGAGGACCATCAGAAAGCCCCAGTCGACGGCGTCGTCGAAGCGCGGCACGCCCAGACTTTTCTTGTAGGCGTTGAGCACCGGAACGGTCTTGGCGCCGGCGAACAGATGGCTGACTTCGGTGATCTGGGCCCCTGGCGCGATGGCGCGCGCCTGGGCGAGATAGGCCGCTTCGTAAAGATCGACGCCGGCGGCGTCGGTCACCGCCCGGATTTTGCCGTCGATGCGCTCGTTCTGCTGGGGGATGAAGGCGGTCATGAAGTATTTGTCGGTGACCCCCAGCCAGCCGCCCTTGGACGGCCAGTCCTCCTCGCCCTTCTTTTTCCAGGATTTGTAACTGGCAAGCCGCAACACGGGGTGATCCAATCCTAGCACGCCGATGGCGCCTTCGTGAACGAGGCCGCTGGGATGCGGATCGGGAAGAAGACCGCGAAGCTCGACCGAGGCGTAGGGGGCCAGGGTCACCGGCGCGGCCGATCCGTTGGCCACCGTATCGGTGACCGTGAACATGGAGCGGGCGTCCACCTCGATCTTGCGGGTGAAGGTCAGGCCCTGTGGCGCGGCGTAGCTCAGGACGACCGGGTGACCGGGCATCAGGTCGCGACCGGAGGCAAGGGTCCACATCGTCTGGTCGCCGGGCAGGCCCGGAAGATTGGCCCCCACCCAGCCCGTCTCGGTGTAATAGGCGTCGGCCATGCCCTCGGGGCGCAGAAGCTCGACCAGGGCCGAGGTCTTGGCCACGTCCTTATGATAGTTTTTCAGGAACAGGTCATCGACCCTGGCCCCCTTGAGGGCGATGGAGCCGGACAGCGAGGGCGTGTCGATGATCACCCGCGGGCTCGCCGCCAGAGCGGCGACGCGCGAAAGCTGGCGCTGGACGGGCGGCGCGGCCACCGCGCTGGCGATGGGCGCCTGGGCGTGGGCGCGCGCCGCCGCCTGGCGGGCGGCGGGATCGACGACGAAATAGGTGTAGCTCTCGTAGGTGATCAACAGCAGGATCGCCATGACGACGAAGGTGATCAGGTTCTTGTTGTCGTTTGGCATGAGGTTGGGGTCTGGCCCGGTGAGGAGACGTTAAGGCGGAGGCTCGCCCAATCTTGTGCTGGGATCACTGGCGCTGAGATCGGCGGCGAGCCTTATCAGCGCGGTTTTCATATCGTCAAGCAGACGCCCCCATGGCCGGCCGGCGGTTCCGCCGCGGGCGATGAATACATAGTCGCAGCCGGGCCTGACATGAAGGGGCGCCAACAGACACGCCGCTTCGCGCAGGCGCCGCTTGACCCGGTTGCGAACCACCGCCCCGCCGATCCGCCGGGTGGCCGTGAAGCCGATCCGAACCGTCGCCGTCCCATCGCCCCTGGCGCGCGCCTGCGCCACCACCGCCCCACGCGCGCAGGCGAGGCCCTTGGCGGCGGCGAGGAAGTCGGGGCGTTTTCGCAGGCGTTCGATGGGGATGCGATTCTTTCCTCCCTCCCCCAATGGGGAGGGACAGACGGCGAAGCCGTCAGGGTGGGGAGCGGTGAAGCGTTTCGAATCTTCGAGATTGGCGACTCCAGAACCTGTATTCTGAACCCTGCGGGCGGCTTCACCATTCCCCACCCGTCTCGTCGCTACGCTCCGACCCACCCTCCCCAGAAGGGGAGGGTGGTAGCGATCCCTAGGCCGTCAGGCGCTTGCGCCCCCGGGCGCGGCGACGGGCGACGATCTTCTGGCCGTTCTTGGTGGCCATGCGCGAGCGAAAGCCGTGACGGCGCTTGCGCACCAGACGGGACGGTTGAAAGGTCCGCTTCACGACGGGGCTCCGACAAAGGAAGGGCTGACCGCCCCTCCTGGTCGGGGCGAATGACCGCGCGGGGATAGGGCAAGAGGCTCGAAGTGTCAAATTCAGGTCGTGGGTCAGTTTGAATTTCGGTTTCGGACTCAAACAGACGTTAGCTTGCTTCGAATTCCCACCGCAGCAGGCGATACCCAACGTCTAGCGCATCGAGTGCGAGAATATCCGCGTTGCGTTTGCGCCAGACGCCGCTCTTCACATCGTTGGCGAGTCTGTCCAACCCATTGTCGGCCTCGATTTTTGCGAACGAAGACATGGATCGGCGCGAGATTAGGTCCAGATAAACTTCCGGCCTTCGCCAATAAGCTCCGAGAAAGCCGTCCGAACAATCGTGCGGAATGAGGACGGGCGTCGCCTCAAAGGCGCCGAGTTCCTCAGCCAACGCATCAAGTGAGGGCATGATCTGGCGATCAAGCGTTAACAGCTCGGGAAAATAGTCGCGCGTCAGCCAAAAATTCGATGATTCGGTGTCGAAAGTGAGCAACACGGTCCGGTGGCGCGCGACCCGCCGCATCTCTCGCAGGCCGAGCCGCCAATTGGACCAGTGATGGATCGTCAGCACCCCCATCGCGGCGTCAAACGCACCGTCTTCGGCGGGCAGCGCCTCCGCCGATCCGCGCGCACAGGGTGCAGCTTCCGGAGGGCGCTGACCAATCATCAAATCCGATGGTTCCACAGCTAGCACCACCCGATCAGCGGGCTCATATGAGCCCGTTCCAGCGCCAATATTGATCACACTGCGCGCGGCGCCGAGCGCCAAAGATATGACTGCCGCGATGCGGGGATCTGGCCGGCGGCGGAGTGCGTAGCCTTCGCCGATTGTGTCGTAGGTCGCCTGAGCCATTTTGTTCTCATTGTTTATACTGCGCGAATTGCTCCCGCTTGGCGCGCAAACCTCTGTTGCGCGGGATGCGCCGATGATCCGCTCCCGCCACATAGGTGTCACGGACATCTGAATCCGAAATTCAAACTGACCCGCTACCCAAATTCATCCGGGCGGGCGATCACAAATCCGGCCGTATCACCGCCTTGCCCACCACGGCGCGCGTCGTCAGCAAATCGAAGGCGGCGCGCCAGTCTTCCAGCGCGAACTCGGCGTGAACCCTGGGCCGTATTTTGCCTTCGCTCGCCAGCGCCCAAACCGCCTCGACGTTCTCGCGGCCCTGGCCTGGGAACTGGCGGCCGTACTCGCCGGCCCGCACGCCCATCACCGAGAAGCCCTTGATCAGGGGCAAATTGACCGGGATGGTCGGAACGCGTCCGGAGGCGAAGCCGATGACAAGCAAGCGGCCGCCAAAGGCGATGCTGCGCACGCTCTCGTCGAACACATCGCCGCCGACCGGATCGCAGATCACGTCGGCTCCTCGCCGGCCGGAGATCGCCTTGACCGCCTCGCGAAAACCGCCGGTGACGTTCACCGTGGCGTCCGGCGCATATTGCGCCGTCACGATGGCCAGCTTGGCGTCGGAGGCCGAGGTGGCGATGACCCGGCATCCGAGAGCCTTGGCCAGATCGACGCAAGCCAAGCCAACCCCGCCGGCCGCGCCGTGGACCAGCACCCATTCGCCGGGCCGGACCTGGGCGCGGCGAACCAGGGCCACCCATGCGGTCAGATAGGCCACGCCGCAAGCCGACGCCTGAGCGAGCGAAAGCCGCTCCGGCTTCGGCGCAAGGCCGGCGGCTGAGGCGATGGCGAACTCCGAGAACCCGCCGATCTTCGGGGCGCCGACCACGGCGTCGCCAGCCTTCCACCGCTCCACCCCTTCGCCCAGGGTCTCAACCTCGCCGGCGATCTCCAGGCCCAGGATGAACGGCAGGGCCGGTTTGTGCTGATAGTCCCCGCGCGTCATCAGAAGATCGGGGAAGTTGACCGCAGTGGCGGCGACCCTGACGCGAACTTCGCCGGGTCCCGGCGTCGGATCGGGGATGTCCCGGAGCGCGCAGCCGGCAAAGTCGGGCGCGAGACGCTCGACGACCAGGGCGCGCATCCCTAAGGCGCGGCGCCGGCGAAGGCGGCGCGGGTCAGTCCGGCGATTTCGCGGCAGGCGGCGTCGGCGGCGGGGACGGCGCCGGTGAAGGCAGTGAAGGCGTGGGCGAGATTGTCGTAGCAGCGGTAGGCGACCGGCACGCCCGCCTCGCCCAGGCGCCGCGCATAGGCCTCGCCCTGATCGAGCAAGGGATCGAATCCCGCCGTGGCGATCACCGCAGGGGCCAGTCCCGCAAGGTCCTCGGTCCGCAGCGGCGAGAGCCTGGGGTCGGTGGGGGAGTCACCAGGGCCCAGATAGTGGCCCATGAACCAGTCCATGGTGGCCCGCGACAGGGGATAGGCCTCGCCATAGGTGGTCATGGAGGCGCTCTCGCTGGCCATGTCCACGGCCGGGTAGATGAGCAGTTGCACGGCGGGCCGAGGCGCGCCGGCGTGCTTCATGTCCTGAGCGATCACGGCGGCGAAATTGCCGCCCATGGAATCGCCGCCCACGGCGACATGGCGGGCGGGCGCCCCAAAGCGCGGGGCGTTGTCGCGCGCCCAGCGGTAGGCGCCCAGCATGTCCTCCAGGCCGGCCGGAAAGCGGTGCTCGGGCGCCAAGCGATAGTCCACCGACAGCACCGCGCAGCGCGCGACCTTGGCCAGGATGGAACAGAACACCTCGCAGGTGTCCAGATCGCCGATCACCCCGCCGCCGAAATGGCCGAACACCATCAGGGGCGCGGCTAGATCCTGATCGACTGGACGATAGGCGCGCGCGCCGACCGACCCATCGCCGCCCGGGACGGTGAGCGCCTCGACGCGCACCCCGCTTTCCAGTCGGCCGGCCACCAACACCAGAGCCTCGGCGCTGCCCACGCGGGCCTGCGGCGGGGTCGCGCTGGTAAGCGGCGGCGCGCGGCGCGCCTGACTAGCCAGGAACTGCAGACGCGGATCGAGGGTCCGCCCCCCCACATAAACCACGCCGCCGCCGGCTAGGCCCCGCAAGGCCGGCCTGGGCAGGGAAAGCATGGCGCGCAGGGCGAGCTTGCGCAGGGTTTGGTCGGCCATGGCGTCCTTAAGCTTCCGTTCTCGGCAAGGCGGTGACACCGCCCAGGATCAAGCGGACGACGAATTCGGTGGCGGCTTCGACATCGGCCGCCTCGCGCTCCATCATCTTGTCGCCGATCTCGCGGGCCACGGCGATGCAGCTGGCGGCCAGATAGTCCAGATCGACCTTGGGGGCGAGGCCGCGGTCCATGACGTCGGCGAACACCGTCCGCACCTCCTCGAACACGGCCAGGATTTCGGGAGTGTTGCGCGCGTGCGGCAAAGGCTGAGTGGCCGAGGCCCTGACCACCCAGCTCTCCTGTTCGCTGGCCAGGAAATCGAAATAGGCCCTCACCGCCGCCCGCAGATAGGATTCGAAGTCGCTGGCCTTGGCCGACAGGGCGTGGAGGATGGGCCTAAAGCGCCGCGCCCCGTCGTCGGCCAGAGCGTCGAACACCTCCTCCTTGGAGCGGTAGTAGTTGTAGAAGGCCCCCACCGACAGGCTGGTGCGGCGGATGATGTCGCGCACCGTGGCGGCCTCGAATCCCAACTCGCCGAACACCTCGCGCGCCGCGTCGAGGATCGCCAGACGGTTGGCGGCCTTGGTCTGCTCGCGCTTGCCGGGGTTGAGGTAGGCGACCTGGGACATGGCCTACAGGATCGTTGAGGCGGGCGCGGAAGTCCACCGCCAAGCGCGCCCGGCCGTTCGCCCCTCAAACGGTCCGCTTGGCCCGGTCCTGAGCATTGGCGCCCTGGATCATCGCTCGCGCCTCTTTCCACTGGTCGTTGGTCCAGTCGCGCAGCGCCGAGAAGGCGCCGCCGCCGGCGTTCCAGTCGCCACCGTCGATGGCGATGGTCTGGCCGTTCACATATTCCGACAGCGGATGGAGCAGATAGACCGCCAGATTGGCCAGTTCGTTCATCCGGCCGACCCGGCCCATGGGATTGCTCCCCATGTCCCGCGCGGTCCCGCTGTCCTGGCCGGGACTGAGGCGGGCCCACGCCCCCTCGGTGGGGAAGGGACCCGGCGCGATGGCGTTGAAGCGGACGCCCTTGGGCCCCCACTCCACGGCCAGGGATTGTGTCATGACGTTGAGGCCCGCCTTGGACATGGCCGAGGGCACGGTGAAGGGTCCGCCGCTCCACACCCAGGTGGTCAGGATGGAGACCACCGACGCCTTCTTCCCCTCGGCGATCCAGCGCTTCCCGCAGTCCAGGGTGACGAAGAAGGAACCGCGGAAGACGATGTTGGCGATGGCGTCGAAGGCGCGTGGGGAAAGGTCCTCGGTGCGGCTGATGAAGTTGCCGGCCGCGTTGTTGATCAGGCCGGTGAGCGCCCCGCCATCGGCCCATATCTGGTCCAGCATGTCACCGATGGCCTCGGGCACGCGGATGTCGCAGGCGATGCCGGCGGCCTTGCCGCCATGGGCGTCCATCAATTCCTTGGCCGTCGCGTCGAGCACCCCGCCCCGGCGCCCGCAGATATAGACCTCCGCCCCCAGCATCAGGCAGGCCTCGGCCATGACCTTGCCAAGGCCCGTGCCGCCGCCGGTGATGAGAATGCGCTCGCCGGCCATCAGGCCCGGTTTGAACATAAGGTCGTCGGGGGTCATGGCGGGGTTCTCCTTGGGCTGGCGGAGGATGGAGCGACGTTCCTGGAGGGAGTCAAGCGGAGGGCGGGAGAGTTTGACTTGCCACCGGCAACGCGACCTTTGAGCCCTTCGATGTGGCGGTCGTGCCATTTCCGTTCACGGACAAACCGGCCGCAAGGCGTCGGCCCGCCCTGATCGTCTCGACGCACCGGTTCAACGACCGTCATGATCAACTCATCCTGGCCATGATCACCTCCGCCCTTCGGAGCGATTGGCCCAGCGATCTGACGCTTCGAGACTGGCGAACCGCTGGACTCACCACCGCTTGTCGGGTGAGGTTCAAGCTGTTCACTTTGGTCACGTCGTTGATTGTCAGAAGGCTGGGTTCGCTGTCAGCGGATGATCGCGAGGCGGCCCGACGCGCGTTGGCGGAAGCCCTCGCGCTCGTATGATCGGCTAGGCCAGCCTCTCGATCAGGGCGGCGGCGGCGGCCGGATTGCGCACCTTGTCGCCGCTGATGAAGAAGGCGAACACGTCGCGGTCGGCCTTGGGGACCGGGCGATCCGCCTCGACGACCGGAAGGTCGCCTGGAACGCCGCCCGCCGCGTAGGTTCGCAACCTGGCCGCCCAGGAGTCCAGATCGGCGGCGGGGTAGCCGGTTTCAACGGCCAGGGTGGCGCCCATCAGGCGTGCATAGGTGAAATCGGCGGTGAGGTCGGCGATCGTGGGAAAGTTCTCGTGGTGGGCCAGGCAGATGGCCGCGCTGCGGCGCCGGCATTGGGCGGTGAATTGGGGGTCGAGGAAACTGTCGTTACGTACTTCCACGCAATGTCGAAGCGGCAACCCGCCGACCTGGGTGGGCAGAAGGGAGAGGAAGGCGGCGAAGTCATCGGGGTCGAAGCGCTTGGTCGCCATGAATTGCCACAGGATCGGTCCCAACTTGTCGCCCAACTCGACGATGCCTTGAGCGAAGAACCTGTCGATCGACTCCCCCGCCTCGGCCAGAACGCGCCGGTTGGTGCAAAAGCGGCTGGCCTTGGCGGCGAAGACGAACCCATCGGGCGTCTGGGCCGCCCATTTGGCGAAGGTCGCCGGCTTCTGCGAGGAATAGTAGGTGGAATTGATCTCAATGGCGGTGACGTGGCGGCTGGCGTAGGCCAGTTCGTCGGCCTGCCGTGTCCCCGGCGGATAGAAGGCGCCGCGCCACGGCTCGAAGGTCCAGCCGCCGATGCCGACCCGTATCCTGCCCGTCATGCCGTCTATCCCTACCATCGCTAGCCATCGACCATCGTGCGTCGATTGTGAACGCATGTTAAGATGAAATTTCAGCTTGCGGCGCTTATGTGAGCCGGCGCTTCGGAGTTCAAGTTCCAGGCGGGGCGATTTGTTTTTCGGGGCGGCGGCAAGAGTCATGGATCGATGAGACGCTCCGCGATCCTTCTCGCGCTCGCCGCGCCGCTCTGCGCTTGCGCCATCGGTCCCAAGCCCTCGCCCGACGCGCGGCTGCCGGCCCACTACGAGGCGCCGCCGGGCGCGGTCGCCCTGGCCCCGGCGGATCTCGACCGCTGGTGGCTGCTGTTCAACGATCCGCAACTCAACGCCCTGGAGGATGAGGCCGCCCGCCGCTCGCCCGACGCCCGCACCGCCGCCGCCCGGGTGCTGGAGGCCAAGGCGACCCGCGACAGCCAGACCGCCCAGACCCTGCCGACCGGCAAGTTGGACGGAAACATCAGCCGCCAGCACGCCTACAACCTTGGCGGGTCGTCCACCCAGCTGTTCCCGATCGGTGGGACCACCGATAGCCAGACTCTGAATTTCAACGTCTCCTGGGAGCTCGACCTGTTCGGGCGGCTGGCGACCGCGCGCAAGATCGCCAACGCCGATCTGGCGGCGGCGCGCTTCAATATCGAGGGGAGCCGGGCCAGCCTCGCCGCCAGCGTGGCCGACAACTATTTCCAGGCCAGGGGCTATGCCATCCAACTGGCCGACGCGCGGGAAAGCGTGCGCATCGAAGGCGAGCTTCAGAGCCTCGCCCAGCGCAAGGCCGCCGTGGGCCTGGGCGCGCCTATCGACGCCGACCGCGTGGCGGGGGATTTGGCTCAGGCCAAGGCGCAAGCCGAGGATCTGGAAGCCCAGATCCACATCGCCCAGCGGCAACTGCTGATCCTGGTCGGGCGGGGGATCGATCCCACCGCCAGCTTGCCGGTGGAGGCGAGCGCCGCCGCCGCGCCGTCGCCGCCCGCCGCTATTCCCGGCGATCTGCTGGAGCGCCGACCGGACGTGCGCGAGGCCGAAGCTCATCTGAGATCGGAGGCGGGAACGGCGAGGCTGCGCCATCTGGCGATCTTCCCGACCTTCACCCTCCTGCCGGGTCTGGGCGCATCCCGCACGACCTCCCCGGGCGTCTCGTTCATTCCGCCCTCGACCCTGATCCCGGCCCAGCAGACTACCAGCCTCGGCTTCTGGACGCTCGGCGCGGGGTTGAGCGTGCCGGTGCTGGACATCCCCAAGCTGCTCTACGACGCTCGGGCCGAGGACGCGCGCACGCAGGAGGCCGCGATCGCCTACGAAAAGACCGTCCAGACCGCCTATGGCGAGGCCGAGAACGCCCTGGTCAACCTGGGGGCCGGCGAGCGAGCCGCAGTCGTGCTGACCGCCGGCGA
>JBDTIW010000035.1:0-11432 GCA_039936215.1 Caulobacteraceae bacterium
TCCAGGGGGCCCTCGATCCCCTGCTGCTGCGGGCCGGCGGCGCGGTCCTTGATGGGCGGGTCGATGGGCTGCTGGCGCAATGGTCGAGCGGACCCTACATCTTCAATCTCGGCCACGGGGTCTTGCCCGACACGCCTATCGCCCACATCGAGCAGGTCGTGGCCCGGGTCACCGGCTCGTGAGCAGGGCCGGCGGCAAGATCGCGGTGGTGCTGTTCAACCTTGGCGGACCTGATGGACCAGCCGACGTGCGGCCGTTTCTGAAAAACCTGTTTGGCGATCCCGCCATCATCGCCGCTCCGGATCTGATCCGCCGCCCGCTCGCCGCCCTGATCGCCCGCCTGCGCGAGAAATCGGCTATCGCCAACTATGCCGTCATGGGGGGCGGCTCGCCGCTTCTCGCCCACACCCGGGCGCAGGCGGCCGCGCTGGAGGCCGTGCTCGCGGCGCGGATGCCGGACGCGGCGGTCAAGACCTTTGTCGCCATGCGCTATTGGACGCCGAGCACCGGGCAGACGGTCGCCGAGGTGGCGGATTTTGGTCCCGACGAGATCGTTCTGGCTCCTCTCTATCCACAGTTCTCCATCACCACTACCGGATCGTCCCTGGCGGCATGGGGCAAAGCCTACGCCGGCCCGGGCGCTAGCCGATCCATCTGCTGCTGGCATGACAACGACGGCCTGATCGCCGCGCACGCCGCGCGCATCCTTGACACTTGGCAAGCCGCCGGACGGCCTAAGGTGCGCTTGCTCTTCTCCGCCCACGGCCTGCCGCTGAAGATTGCCTCAAGCGGCGATCCCTACCAGTGGCAGATCGAGGCGACCTGCGCCAAGGTCGCCGCCCACCTCGGGCCCGGCTGGGACTGGCGGATCTGCTATCAGAGCCGGGTCGGGCCGCTGAAATGGCTGGGGCCCTCGACGCCGGACGCCATCGCCGCCGCTGGCGCGGAAGGACTCGGGGTGCTGATCGATCCCATCGCCTTCGTCTCCGAACACATCGAGACCCTGGTCGAGCTCGATCGCGACTACGCCGATCTGGCCAAGGCGGCGGGCGTACCGGTCTACCTGCGCGCGCCGGCCGTCGGAACGATGGCGCCGTTCATCGAAGGCTTGGCGGACGCGGTTCAACGGGCCCTGGAGCGCGGCGGCGTGGGTCCCGATTGCGAAGTCTGTCCAGCGGCGCTCGCGCGCTGCGGCCGCGATGGCCGGAGGTCCGCCTAGATGCTGTTCAATATCGTCCGAGGCCTGCACATACTGGCGGTGATCGCCTGGATGGCCGGCCTGCTCTATCTGCCCCGCCTGTTTGCCTACCATACCCGCGCGGCGGTGGGCTCTGAAATGGACGAGACCTTCAAGATCATGGAGGCCAAGCTGCTGCGAATCATCATGAATCCAGCCATGACCGCGGTGGTTCTCCTTGGGGGAACCCTGGTCGCGTTCGACGGCCCGCGCATCCTGGCCACCCCCTGGATGGCGACAAAATCGGCCGGGGTCGTTTTCTTGCTTCTCTGGCATCACTATCTGGCGGTGAGCCGAAAGCGCCTGGCCGCCGGTCGGCGGGACCGCACCGAGCGCTTCTGGCGGATGACCAACGAGCTGCCGTTTCTGGCCGCCATCGTCATCGTTCTGGCGGTCACCACAAAATTCGGTGGTTGAGGCGCCCTTTCAACGGAACCCTTGACCTTCCCCTCGCCTTGTGTTTCCGCTTCCAGCCGAAACGCGGTCTTGATCTTTGAGGGCGTGCTTCCCTCGCCTCTTAAGGAACCCGCGCCGCAAATAGACGGCCAGCGCGCGCTCCACTCCCGCTTCCATCCGTTAGGGCGTCCTTTCGTAAATCGCCCGCGACGGCCACGCCCGATCCCCGCCCAAGGCTCGGATTCCCCTATTTCAAGAGTTCAACATCAAAATGTCAGACGTTATCGACATCGAAGCCGCCCCATCGGCCGATGAAAGCGCCCGCGAGGCGGATAACGGCGCCGAGAGCGCCGAACCCACCGAGGCCAGCAAGGCGATCGCCGCCCTGGGCCTGACCCGCATGTCCCTGCAGGAATTGAAGGAGAAGTCGCCGGCCGACCTGCTGGTCTTCGCCGAAGAGTTCGACATCGAAAACGCGAACGCCATGCGCAAGCAGGACATGATGTTCGCCATCCTCAAGACCGCGGCCGAGGAGGGGGTGGAGATCTTCGCCTCCGGCACCCTGGAGGTGGTCCAGGACGGCTTCGGCTTCCTGCGCAGCCCGGAAGCCAACTATCTGCCCGGCCCCGATGACATCTATGTCAGCCCTTCGCAGGTCCGGAAGTTCGGCCTGCGAACCGGCGACACCGTCGATGGCGGCATCCGCGCTCCCCGCGAGGGCGAGCGGTATTTCGCCCTGACCAAGGTCGACCAGGTCAACTTCGAAAACCCCGACAACGTCCGCCACAAGATCCTGTTCGACAACCTGACGCCGCTCTATCCCGATGAGCGGCTCAACATGGAGATCGACGATCCGACCCTGAAGGACCGCACCGGGCGGGTGATCGACATCGTCGCGCCGCTGGGCAAGGGCCAGCGCTGCCTAATCGTCGCGCCGCCCCGGGTCGGCAAGACGATCATGATGCAGAACATCGCCAAGTCGATCGCCGCCAACCACCCCGAGTGTTATCTGATCGTCCTGCTGGTCGATGAGCGGCCCGAAGAAGTCACCGACATGCAGCGCACGGTGAAGGGCGAGGTGATCTCCTCCACCTTCGACGAACCGGCCACGCGGCACGTCCAAGTGGCCGAGATGGTGATCGAAAAGGCCAAGCGCCTAGTCGAACACAAGCGGGATGTGATCATCCTGCTGGACAATATCACCCGGCTCGGCCGCGCCTACAACACCACGGTGCCGTCCTCGGGCAAGGTGCTCACCGGCGGTGTCGACGCCAACGCCCTGCAACGGCCCAAGCGCTTCTTCGGCGCGGCGCGCAACATCGAGGAGGGCGGATCGCTCACCATCATCGCCACCGCCCTTATCGACACCGGTAGCCGGATGGACGAGGTGATCTTCGAGGAGTTCAAAGGCACCGGCAACTCGGAAATCATCCTCGACCGCAAGGTCGCCGACAAGCGTATCTTCCCGGCCATCGACGTGCTGAAATCCGGTACCCGCAAGGAAGAGCTGATCACCCCCAAAGACCAGCTCCAGAAGACCTTCGTCCTGCGCCGCATCCTCAACCCCATGGGTCCCCAGGACGCCATCGAATTCCTGCTCGACAAACTCCGCAACGCCAAGAACAACGCCGATTTTTTCCAGTCGATGAATACGTAGGAGCGCGGCCAAGCGCTCGGAACGCCATTCAGGAGATTGGCGACGGACGCGTTCAAAGCGAAGCCGAACCGGGACGGGTGGGCAACTGGCCCACTGGCGAATCTGCAGCCCTGCCCGCCATTTCCGGCGTTCACGGACTTCGAGCGTACGGCTCTAGATCAAATCGCGGCGATCTTCGGGCCGAACCAAACAGCTTTTCGCGCCCAAATCGCCGCTTCCCGCGTCACCGATCGCATAAACACCGTTGTCGGTTTTTATACGAGGGTGGCCGTCGATAAGTCCGCCTGTCAGCCGATGGAAATCCACGGCAAAGCGGCCACCTTCGAAGTTGACGGAATAGCGCATGGCATGGGCGTAATTCTATGGGCTAAGGAAGGGTATTTGGACACGATCGAGGGCTACACCTTCGAACATGACCCACTGAAAGGTATCGACCTAAGCGATTTGCGTTTCAGCAAGCTAGTCGAACTTGGATAGCTTGCTCCGGATCACAGGTTCTTGCTGAAAAAGGCCAGCGTCCGGCTCTGCGCCAGCGCCGCGTCTCCCGCATCATGGTGATCCCCTCCCTTGCGGGCGAAGGCGTGGCCGCGGCCGGGGTAGCGGTGGATTTCGACCCGCGAGTGGTCCCCAAGCGCGGCGACCACCTGGCCCTGCGCCGCCTTGGGCATGAACTGGTCTTCGCCGGCGATGGCCCGCATCACCGCGTTGACCCCGAAAATCTCCTGAATGACCACGATGACCGGCGCCTCGCTACTAGCGCGCCGAGGGCTGCTTGGCCCATAACAAAGTCGGGATCACGGGAGCCAAGAGCATGAAAGCCAAACTCGAAGTCGATTGCACAGTGGCCGAGGCGCGCGCCTTTCTGGGCCTGCCCGACGTCACCACCCTGAACGACCATATGGTGAAGGAAATGAAGGCCCGCCTGGACGCCAACCTCGCCGCCGCCGCCCCCGAGGAACTCATGCGTAACTGGATGACCTTTGGTGGCCAGGCCTCCGAACAGTTCATGAAGCTGATGACGGCGGCGACGGCGTCGGCGCGGCCGGGCGCGCCCAAGGGCGGATGACCGACACCATCTTCGCCCTGGCCACCGCGCCGGGGCGGGCGGCGGTGGCGGTAGTGCGCCTGTCGGGGCCGGGGGCGAGGCGGGCGCTGCTGGGTCTCACGGCGGCCCTGCCTCAATCCAGGCAAGCGACTTTGCGCGTCCTGCGCGCCGCCGATGGCGCGATGTTGGATCGCGCCCTGGTCCTGTGGTTCCCCGGCCCGGCCAGCTACACCGGCGAGGACTGCGTCGAGCTTCATCTGCACGGCGGCGCGGCGGTGATAGACGCCGTCACCGACGCCCTTCTGTCGGCCGGTTTGCGCCTCGCTCAGCCCGGCGAATTCACCCGTCGCGCCTTCGAGAACGGCAAGCTCGATCTAGACCAGGCCGAGGCGATCGGTGATCTGATCGACGCCGAGAGCCAAGCTCAGGCGCGTCAGGCGCTGGGGCAGCTCGAAGGCGCGCTCGGCCGCCGTTACGAGGCCTGGCGTGGGACCCTCATCGACGCCCTGGCCCATCTTGAGGCGGCGGTGGATTTTCCCGACGAGGGGCTGGCCGCCGACATAGCGGATGGCGCGAGGTCGTCGCTGGAGAGCCTGCTCGCCGATCTCGACGCGGCCCTGGCCGACGCGGCGCGGGGTGAGCGGGTTCGGGACGGTTATCGGGTGGCCATCGTCGGCGCGCCCAACGCCGGCAAAAGCACCCTGTTCAACGCCCTGGCCGGCCGCGACGCCGCCATCGTCACGCCGACCGCCGGCGCCACCCGCGACGTGATCGAGGTTCCCCTGACCGTGGCCGGCTATCGGGTGATCCTGGCCGACATGGCCGGGGTGCGCCAGAGCGAAGACCCTATCGAGGCGGAGGGGGTGCGCCGGGCCCGCGCCTGGGCGGCCGGGGCCGATCTGCGTCTGTGGATCGTCGACGCCAGCGCGTCCGCCGGCGAATGGCGCGAGGCTGCGCCCCTCGTCCGCCGGGGGGATTTTTGCCTGTTGAACAAGGACGACCTAGGCGCCGGCTCGGACGGCGAGGCGGCGCGCCGGGCGGCGGAGACCGTCGGCGCTGAGACAATCAGCCTTTCGCTCGTCGGGTCGGATGACTTGGCGATCAGAGATCACCTCGCGCGGCGGGCAACCGCCGATCTGAGCGGCGGAGATTTTCCCGCCGCCACGCGGACCCGGCACCGCGAGCTGCTCGGCGAAGGCCGCGCCCATCTGGTCCGCGCTCTCGAAAATCTCGCCGAACCCGAACTGGCGGTGGAAGATATCCGCTTGGCCTTGCGCGCCCTGGCGAGGGTCACCGGCCGAGTGGGGGTCGAGGATGTCCTGGGCCGGGTGTTCGCCAGCTTCTGCATCGGTAAATGAGACTGTTTCACGTGAAACAGTCCGGCGGTGCTCTCGACCGGCCGAGGCCAATGCGCTAAGCAATGGGCGCGCCCCCGCCCGCTCGGGGGCGTTTTCGTCAGGACCCGATGCGGTGACCAGGCTCTGGGATGTGATCGTGATTGGCGGCGGCCACGCCGGCTGCGAAGCCGCGTCCGCCGCCGCGCGCTGTGGCGCCTCGACCCTCCTTATCACCCATAGGCTCGAAACCATCGGCGAGATGTCCTGCAACCCGGCCATCGGCGGCCTCGGCAAGGGGCATCTGGTGCGGGAGATCGACGCCCTGGACGGTTTGATGGGCCGAATGGCCGATATGGCCGGCATCCAGTTTCGCTTGCTCAATCGCTCGCGGGGTCCGGCCGTGCGCGGACCGCGGGCCCAGATCGACCGTGGCCTCTACCGCAAGGCTATGCGGGCCGCCCTTGCCGGGCAGGCGAACCTGCAAATCCGCGCCGAGGCGGTGGAGGATCTGCTGGTCGAGAACGGCCGCGTCGCTGGGGTGGTCGGCGCCAGCGGAACGAACTACCCCGCCGGCGCGGTGGTGCTGACCACCGGGACCTTCCTCAAGGGGGTCATTCATCGCGGCGACCAGCGCATCGCCGCCGGCCGCCTGGGCGACGCCCCGGCCATCGGCCTTTCCGATCGTCTCTATTCGCTGGGCCTTGCCATGGGCCGCCTGAAGACCGGCACGCCGCCGCGGCTGGACGGACGGACGATCGACTGGGTGGGGCTGGACATGCAGTCCGGCGACGAGCCGCCCACGCCCTTCTCCTTCCTGACCGAAGCGATCGCCACGCCCCAGATCCAATGTGGCGTCACCGCGACCACGCCGGCGACCCACGCGATCATCGCCGAACACCTTTCGGAGTCGGCGGTCTATGGCGGGCGGCTCAGCGGCCTGGGACCCCGCTATTGTCCCTCCATCGAGGATAAGGTGGTCCGCTTCGGCGACCGCGACGGCCATCAGATCTTCCTGGAGCCGGAGGGGCTGGACGATCCCACCGTCTATCCCAACGGCATTTCCACCTCTCTGGCGGAGAACACTCAGCGGCGGTTCCTGCGCACCATTCCGGGGCTCGAACGGGCCGAGGTGTTCCGCTACGGCTACGCCATCGAATACGACTACGTGGACCCCCGCGAACTCTACCCGACGCTGGAGGCCAAGCGCCTGCCGGGCCTCTATCTGGCCGGCCAGATCAACGGCACCACCGGCTATGAGGAGGCGGCGGCGCAGGGCCTGGTGGCGGGCTTTAATGCGGCGCGGGCGGCGTTTGGCGCCGACGGGGCGGTTTTCGGGCGCGACGAGGCCTACATCGGGGTGATGGTGGACGATCTGGTCACCCGCGGGGTGACCGAGCCCTATCGCATGTTCACCAGCCGGGCCGAATACCGCCTGCGCCTGCGCGCCGACAACGCCGACCAGCGGCTGACCGCGCGCGGCCAAGCCCTGGGCTGCGTCGGATCAGCGCGCGCGACCGCCTGGACCGCCAAGGCCGCCGTCTTGGCGCGGGTTCGCGAGCAGGCGGCGACGCTGAGCCTTTCGCCCAAGGAAGCCGCCAAGGCCGGGTTCAAGGTCAACCCAGACGGCCGGCGGCGGACTATGAGCCAGCTCCTGGCCCACCGCGACATCGGCTTTGCCGATCTAGCCGCGGTCTGGCCGGTCCTCGCCGACTGGCCGGCCTTCGCGCGCGAGCAGGTCGAGATCGACGCGGCCTATGTGGGCTATCTGGACCGCCAGGACGCCGACATCGCCCTCTTCCGCCGCGACGAGGCCCTGAGCCTGCCGAGCGATCTCGACTATGACGCTCTGGGCGGCCTCTCCAACGAGGTGCGCGAGAAGCTCGGCGCCGTGCGGCCTTTGACCCTGGGCCAGGCGGCGCGCATCGAAGGCGTCACCCCCGGCGCGATCACCGCCCTTCTGGCCCATGTCCGCCGCCGCGCCGCTTGAGGTGTCTGAGGATTTCCTGCCGGCGATCGGCTGGACGGCGGCGCACGAGCGCGACCTGGAGACCTTCCGGGCCATGCTGGAGGTGGCCAACGCCCAGATGAACCTGGTCGGATCGGCGAGCTTGGGCGATTTTCACCGCCGCCACTTTCTCGACAGCGCCCAGCTCCTGTGGTTTTCCGCCCGGGCGACAAGAGTCTGGGCCGACCTTGGTTCGGGGGCCGGGCTTCCGGGCCTCGTCCTGGCGATCGCCTTGAAGGGCCGGGTTGGCGCGCGCGTTCACCTGATCGAGAGCGTCGCCAAGAAGTGCCGGTTCCTCGCCGAGGTCGTCGCCCGCCTCGATCTCCCCGCCGAGGTCCACAACGCCCGGGCCGAGACCCTGGATCTGAAGGCGGAGATCGTGACGGCGCGCGCCTGCGCCCCCCTGACCCGGCTTCTGGGTTTCGCCGAGCCCTATCTGGCGCGAGGGGCGCGCGCCCTCTTCCTCAAGGGCGAAGGCGCGGAAGCGGAAATCAACGAGGCGCACAAGGCCTGGCGGTTCAAGGTGAACACGCACCCCAGCCTCAGCGACCCGCGCGGGTGCATCCTCTCGGTGAGTGAGTTGGTTCGTGCCGCGAACGCTTAAGCCCACACGCGTTCTGGCGGTAGCCAACCAGAAGGGCGGCGTCGGCAAGACGACCACCGTCATCAACCTGGGGACCGCCCTGGCGGCGGTGGGCGAGCGGGTGTTGCTGATCGACGCCGACCCGCAGGGCAACGCCTCGACCGGCCTGGGCGTCCCGCCGCCTGAGCGTGTCAAGACCCTCTACGACGTCTTGATGGAGGACCTGCCCATCGCCGCCGCGGCGGTGGCCACCGCGATTCCGGGCCTTAACCTGGTTCCCGCTGAGGCCGATCTGTCGGGCGTCGAACTTGAGCTTGGCCAGACGGCTAGGCGGGCTTTTCGCCTGCGCGACGCCCTCGCCCCGTCCCGCGCCGGCGGCGCCTACGACTATGTGCTCATCGACTGCCCGCCGTCGCTGAACCTGCTCACCCTTAACGCCATGACGGCGGCCGACGCGGTGCTGGTGCCCCTGCAATGCGAATTCTTCGCTCTGGAGGGCCTGACCCAGCTCATGCGCACCATGGAGATGGTGCGCGGCGCCCTCAATCGCGACCTTAAGATCCAGGGCGTGGTCCTCACCATGTACGACAAGCGCAACCGGCTGTCGGCCCAGGTGGCGCGGGATGTGCGCGACAATTTGGGCGAGAAGGTCTACCGGACGGTGATTCCGCGCAATGTGCGCGTTTCCGAGGCCCCGTCGTTCGGCAAGCCGGCGCTGATCTACGACCTCAACTGCGCCGGCAGTCAGGCCTATCTGCAGCTGGCCCGGGAGCTGGTGGGCCGCGAGCGGGCTCTGCGGGCGGCGGCTGAGCGTTTTAGCGAAGGGGCGTTGAGGGATGGCGGAACGTAGGGGTTTGGGGCGCGGCCTTTCGGCCCTCCTGGACGAGGCCCAGGCGGCGTCGACGCCCGAGGGACGCCGGGCGGCCGGCGCCCTTGATATTCCCATCGAGCTGATCCGGCGAAATCCCGATCAACCGCGCCGGCATTTCGGCGAGGCGGAGCTTGGCGAACTGGCCGCCTCGATCCGCGAACGCGGCGTGCTTCAGCCCATCCTCGTGCGGCCGCTGCCGGACACCAACGGCGAATACCAGATCGTCGCCGGCGAGCGACGCTGGCGGGCCGCCCAGCAGGCGGGCTTGCACGCCATGCCCGCCCTGGTGCGCGATCTGAACAATCTGGAGGTGATGGAGGTGGCCATCATCGAGAACATCCAGCGCGCCGATCTGAACGCCCTGGAGGAGGCGCGCGGCTATTCGGCGATGAGCGAGAGGTTCAACCGAAGCGCCGAGACCATCGCCGGGATCGTCGGCAAGAGCCGCAGCCACGTGGCCAACACGCTTCGCCTGATGCGCCTGCCCTCCGCCGTTCAGGCGCATCTGGAGGCCGGCCGGCTGACCGCCGGCCACGCCCGCGCCCTTCTCGATCTGGACGAAGCCGAAGCGTTCGCCGACCAGGTCGTCAGTCGCGGCCTGAACGTGCGCCAGACCGAGGCCATGGCCCGCAAGGCCCGCGCCAGGCCGCCACGCGCCGATCGTCCGGCCCGCGAGGAAATCCAAAGCAACGCCGACACGCGGGCGCTGGAAAGCGATCTCTCGGACGTCCTGGGCCTGGAGGTGGAGATCCGCGACAAGGACGGCGCCGGCGAGGTCCGCATCCGCTACGCCACCTTGGAGCAGTTGGACGACCTGTGCCGGCGGCTCACGCGGGGGGCGGCTTAAAGTCCCAAGCGCCGGGCGCGGCCGGCGACGGCGAGGGCGAGGCGTTCGGCGATCAGGCGGTCGGGAGAGCCGGTGGTCTTGCAGGCCTGGTCGGCCGCCAGGATTTCCCCTTGCAGCCGGTCGATCTCCGGCAAGGTCCAAACGCGGGCCTGGCGCAAGAATTCGCGCTCGTTCTTCCAGAAGATCTTCATGTCCTTGGCCACCTGGGCCAGGGACGGGCCGGCCTGGCTAAGGGCGATGGCCCGCCGCAGGCGGCCGAGGTGGGCGCTCATGGCCCGCACCGCCGCCGGGCTCGCCTCGCCCTCCTGAGCGGCGCGCCGCAAACCGGCGTGGGCGGCGGCCAGGCGTCCGCCGAAAGCGTCGACAGCGGCGTCGGCGAGGGAGGCCCTGGGCTCCACGCCCAGGAAGTCGGCCAGATCCGGCGGGCCGGCCACCTTGCCGCTCCCCGGACCCAGATAGAGGGCCAGGCGGGCGATTTCCTGGCGGGCCACGCCGCGCTCCTCGGGCAGGCGCGAGACGAAGACTTCCAGCGCCTCGCCGGTCAGGCCGAGCTTGTCGGCGGCCAGCGCCTCGCGGGTGAAGCGGGCCAGATCCCCCGTCTCGTCCGCATAGCAGGCGATGACCGCGCAGCCATCCGCCTTTTGCGCCGCCTTGCGCAGCGCCGAGTCGCCTGTCAGGTTCCCCGCCTCGATGAGCAGGAAGGCGGCCGGGTTGAACTCGCCGCCCAGGTGCTTCACCAGGGTTGCGGCGACGGCCTGCGACTCCTTCACCGACTTCGGATCCTTCTTGACCTCGACCGAAAGCCTCAGGCGCACGAGCCGGCGGCCGCCCATCATCGAGAAGGCCGCCAACTCGCCCTCAAGACGCCCATCGTCCGCTTCAAGATCGGTGTCGGTGAGGACGGCGACATCGAACGGATCGTCAGGCCGCTCGGTGGCGGCGGAGGCCAAGGTCTGGGCGCGTTCGCGAACGACGCCGAGGTCGGGGCCGTAAAGAAGCGCCGCGCGAATGGCCGCGTCGGGTGCTTTAAGAAACCGCGCGATATCGGCCCGGCGCTTGAGGATCATCTTTGGCGCCGTCAGGGCTTGACGTGCGACGCCATCCAGGCGGCGAGATCGAGCTGGATCTGGCGTGCGGCGTCGGCGGCGGCGCGTTCCTGGGTGTCCTGGCGCGCCGCGATGCCGGCGTAGGGCGCGTCGGCTGCGTCGTAGCTGACGTGGGAGGCGACCTGGCCGCCGTGAGCCACCTTGCCGGTGGCCAACTCGGTCAGGGTGTATTTGACGCCGATCCCCAGGACGTAGCGCTCCGCCACGTCGTTGAGGGTCAAGCCCCGGGGGTCGCGGGTCTGGGTGACGGCCATGTCGAGGCGCCAGGCGGGGGCGGCGGTCTTGTCGTGGCCCAGGGCGTCGTCGAGATCCTCGCGGATGAGGAAGCCGACCCGGCCCTGCGGCGCC
>JBDTIW010000036.1:0-5411 GCA_039936215.1 Caulobacteraceae bacterium
TTGTGGCCGCCGGCGGCGGCGATCTCCAGGGCGCGCTTGGCGTTCTCCTGGCCCTTGACGTCCTTGAGATCGGGAGACGGGCGGCCCTCGATCATCGGTCCGGGCTTGGGCTGGCCGAGGATCTGGCTGCCGCGGAAGTGGTTGACCAGGGCGATCAGGGAGCGGGGGGCGAGGATGGCGGTCTCGCCCGCCCAGGCCGCCTCGGGACCGCAGGCTTCGGGGCAGATCAGGCCAAGGCCCATGGCCCCGGCCGCCATGGCCGCCGGCAGGGCGCCGGCCACCGGGGCGATCTCGCCGTTGAGGTTCAGTTCGCCGATCGCCGCCCAGCCGTCCAGGGCGTCCTGCGGAATGATCCCCATCACCGCCATCAGAGCCAGGGCGATGGGCAGGTCGTAGTGGTTGCCTTCCTTGGGCAGGTCGGCCGGGGCGAGATTGGCCACCACCCGCTTGGGCGGTAGGGCGAGGCCCAGCCCCGCGAAGGCGGCGCGCACCCGCTCGCGCGCCTCGCCCACCGCCTTGTCGGCCAGGCCCACCACCACGAAGGCGGAAAGGCCGCCGACCATCTGGACCTCGACGTCGACTCGGCGGGCCTCGACCCCCTCGAACGCCACCGACACCACCCGCGCCGCCATGCCCCTTAAGGTCCCTTCGCCCACAAGCCTTATCCACAGTGGGATCACAAGCGGCGGCTCGGAGCAAGAACAAAAGTGGAACTTTGCGGGAAATCATGACGGGCGTGTGACGCCGCGCCTCGCTAAACGACGCCCCGTATCACCTCGATCCGGTTCCATAGCCTGGCCGCCGCGTCGGCGCCGCCGAAGCGCTTGAGCTGCTGGGCGCCGGTGGGGGAGGTGACGTTGATCTCGGTGAGATAGTCGCCGATCACGTCGATGCCGACGAAAAGCAGGCCGCGAGCCTTCAGCTCCATGCCGATGGCGTCGCAGATTTCGCGGTCGCGGGCGGTCAGCTCCACCGCCTCGGCCCGACCGCCCTTGGCGAGGTTGGAGCGGACCTGGCCCTCGGCCGGGATGCGGTTGATAGCTCCCACCGGCTCGCCGTCCACCAGCAGGATGCGCTTGTCGCCAGCGGCCACGGCGGGAATGAACTTCTGGGCGATCACCGGCTCGCGGCCGATCATGGCGTGCAGTTCCAACAGGGCGTCCAGATTGGGATCGTCGGCGGCCAGCCGCACCACCCCCGACCCGCCGCCGCCGTATAGGGGCTTGAGCACCATGTCGCCTTGGCGGGCCCGGAAGTCCTCGATGGCCTCGGCGTCGCTGGTGATCAGGGTCGGGGGCTGCAGGCCGGGAAAACCGGTGACGAACAGTTTTTCGGGGGCGCTGCGCACTTCGGCGGGATTGTTCACCACCAGGGTGGCCGGATGGATGGCCTCCAGGAAATGGGCGGCGGTGATATAGGCCATGTCGAAGGGCGGGTCCTGGCGCATCAGGACCACGTCCATCTCGGAAAGATCGCGCACCTGGACCTTGCCCAGGCTGTGATGGTCGCCCTTGACGGCGCGCAGATTGAGCGGCCGGCCACGGGCCAGCACCCGACCGTCCTCCAGGGCCAGGCGGTCGGGGCCATAGACCCACAGGCCGTGGCCGCGCGTCTGGGCCTCCAGCATCAGCATGAAGGTGGTGTCGGTGTCGATGTTGACCCGCTCGATGGGGTCCATCTGGATGGCGACCTGCAGCGGCATCGGCTCTCCCTTGGTGAAGGCGGCGCTCAGGCGTCGCGCCAAGCGTCTGGTATATGGCGCGGCAGGCGGCCCGGCGCGAGGGCGATGAGATCGAGGCGGACGGCGGTGCCCGCCAGAGCGGGGCGGCGGGCGGCCAGGGACTGGGCGGCGCGCGCCAGGCGCTCACGTTGGCGCCAAGTCACCGCCTCCAGCGCCGCTTCCAGGCTGACCCGCCGCTTGACTTCCACCACCACGACCACGTCGCCCTTGCGAACCAGAAGATCGATCTCGCCCCCCGGCGTCTTCAGCCGAAAGCCGAGGATGCGGTAGCCCTTGGCCATCAGCCACAGGGCGCAGAAGACTTCCGCTCGACGACCGGAGCGGCGGGCTGCGGCGCCGCGTTTCCGGCGGATCGAAGTCATCCTTGGCGACCCCGCAGGACTATGGCCCTGGCGTAGAGATCGCGGCGCGGCAGGCCCAGCGCCCCCGCGACCTCCGAGGCGGCCTCGGCCGGGCCGGCGCGGGTCAAGGCGTCGATGAGGGCGGCGTCGGCCTCTCCCGGCGTGGCGATCCGCGCCGCTCCGGGACCCACCAGCACCACGATCTCTCCCTTGGGGGCGGCGAAGCTCGCATCGGCGGCCAGGATGTCCAAGGTTCCGCGAACGACGGTCTCGTGGAGCTTGGTGAGTTCGCGCGCCACGCACGCCTCGCGAGGGCCGAACACGCTCGCCATGTCGGCCAGGCTGGCGGCCAGGCGGGGCCCGCCCTCGAAGAAGATCAGGGTGGCGCGGAGGGCGACCAGTTCCGCGAAGAAGGCCCGGCGCGCGGCGCGCTTGGGCGGCGGGAAACCGGCGAACAGGAAGCGGTCGGTGGGCAGGCCCGCCACCGCCAGGGCGGCCAGGGTCGCCGAGGGGCCGGGTATCGGAAACGCCGTCGATCCCTGCGCCACCGCCTCGCGCACCAGACGGTAGCCGGGGTCGGAGACCAGCGGCGTGCCGGCGTCGGAAATCAGGGCGATCCTGGCGCCGCCGGCCAGGGCGGCGAGGATCTTGGGCCGCGCCTGGGCGGCGGCGTGTTCGTCGTAGCGTTGCAGGCGGGCCTGGACGCCATGGGCGGCCAGCAGCTTGCCGCTCACCCGGGTATCCTCGGCCAGGACCACATCGGCCCCGCCCAGCACATCCAGGGCGCGCAGAGTGATGTCGCGCAAATTGCCGATCGGCGTGGCGACCAGATAGAGGCCGGGCGCGAGCACGTTGGGCTTGGGGGACGTGGGTCGTTCGGCCATCGCGGAGAGCCTAGTCGGCCCTGCGCTCACGCGCCATCGGCGAGATCGGCGAGGATGCGGTCCAGGACCGGGCGCCCGGCGGTGGTGACGGTGAGGCGTTCGCGAGCGGTGTCGAGAAATCCTTCGAGCGCCGCGATGCGCGCGGGCGGGATGCGCAGAGCGGCAAGATCGCTTAAGGCCACGCCCTCCACGGTGCGCAGGCCCATCAGCAACCGCTCCAAGGCGACGGCCCGCGCGTCCAGCCACTCGCGCGTCGAACCAAGGCCGGCGGCGCGCACCCGGTCGATGTAGGCGGCGACCCCGTTTGGGGCCACGGTGGCCCAGCGTCCGCCGGCCAGGCTGAGGCGGCCGTGCGCGCCTGGACCGACGCCGACATAGTCCTCGCCCCGCCAATAGATGAGGTTGTGGCGCGAGCGGGCGAGCTTGCCCCTGGCGTGATTGGAGACCTCGTAGGCCTCGAAGCCGGCGCTCTCCAGAACGGTCTGGGTCGTCTCATAGAGGTCGGCGGCCAGATCGGGGCCGGGCGGCTTGAGTGTTCCCCGGTCCACGGCGCGGTGGAAGGCGGTCCCCGCTTCGATGGTGAGCTGGTAGGGGGAGATGTGTTCGGCCCCCAGCGCCGCGCCTTGGCGCAACTCCCGAGCCCAGGCGGCGGGGCTCTGGCCGGGAAGCGCGTAGATCAGGTCGAGGGAGAGACGCGGAAAGGCCCGCGCGGCGTTGGCCGCCGCCCGCCGGCCGGTGGCGGCGTCGTGGTTGCGGCCAAGGAATTTCAGGGCCGCGTCGTCCAGGGACTGCAGGCCCAGGGAGAGCCGGTTGACGCCCGCCTCGGCCAAGGCCTCGAAGCGATCCGCCTCGGCGTCGGTGGGATTGGCCTCCAGGGTGACTTCCAGGCCCTCCGCCGGCATCCACAGGGCGCGCGCGGTCTCGATCATGTCAGCGACCGTAGCGGGGTCCATGAGCGAGGGCGTGCCGCCGCCGAAGAAGATCGAGGCCAGGACGCGCGGGCCGGTCAGGGTGGCGTGGGCGACGAGATCGGCCAGGATGGACGCAACCAGCGCCGTCTTCTCCCCGCCCCGATCTCGCACCACGTTGAAGTCGCAATAGGGGCAGATGCGGGCGCAATAGGGCCAGTGGATATAGAGACCGAGCGGCGGCCCGCTCAAAATAGCGCGGCCTTCAGGGCCGCGAAGGCCAGGGCGCGGTGGCTGATGACGTCCTTGGCGGCCCCTTCCATCTCGCCGAAGGTCTGGGTCCCGCCGGCCGGAATGAAGATCGGATCGTAGCCGAACCCAGCGCTCCCGCGCGGCGGAAAGGTCAGCGCGCCATCGACCCGCCCCTCGACCACCACCACCGGACCCTTCGGCCACGCGACGGCGAGGGCGCAGACGAAACAGGCCGCCGGATCGTCGCTCTCGCGTTCCGCCAGCCGCTGTTCGACCAGGGCCATGGCGTGGGCGAAGTCGCGGCTCGGACCGGCCCAGCGCGCCGAATGGATGCCGGGCGCGCCGTCCAGGCCCGCGACGCACAGGCCCGAATCGTCGGCCATGGCGACGAGGCCGCAGGCGTCGGCGGCGGCGCGCGCCTTGACCATGGCGTTGCCGGCGAAGGTGGTTTCCGGCTCGTCCGGCTCGGCCAGGCCGAGCGCCGCCGCGGCGACGACCTCGAACCGCCCGTTCAAAAGGGCCGCCAACTCGCGCGCCTTGCCCGGGTTGTGGGTGGCGGCGACCAGCCGGGTTCCGGGCTCCAGATGCAAAGTCATCGCCGCCTCCTACGCCCATCGCCCCATTAAGGAAAATTTATTGCATTGCAAAAGTTTAATATCGATAAACAATAATTAAGTTGATCGAAAAACGATGCGAGCCTATCAAGCTCCTCACAAGGTCGGCGACGGGCCGCCCACATGAAGCCGAAACAGCCCCCGCCTTCATGTTGCACTGCACAAGGAGATACCGCCATGACCGCCACTCATATGATCAATGTTTTCGACCGTTTCGCCCTCAGCCTGATGAACACCCTGGTGCTGGTCGGCCTGCCTCTGGTCGCCATCGGCCTCCTGGCCCAATCCTTCTAGCACCGATGCGCTTTCATGCGCGCCCGGTTCGGGGCATCCTTGCCGCCGCCTGATGGGAACAACCCCTGAGGCGGCGGTCTTGTTTGGGCATGGGAGGGGAAATCGATGCGCGCCTTGGGGCCTGGCTCGGTTTCGAGCTTTCTGAAAGTCATTCTCGACGTCTTCCACTTCGTGCTGTGGGCGTCGGCCGGCGCCGTGGTTCTGGCCATCGTGGCCGTCCTTCTGCTCAGTTTCCGGCCCGAGCTGCTCGGCAGCCACATCACCATCGACAAGCTTCGCATCGAGGGGCCGTGGCTAGGTCCGGTCGCCGCCGCGACCCTGCTGGGGATCGACCTCTATCTGGCCGGGGCCATCGTCATCGTCGGTCGCCTGCGCCG
>JBDTIW010000037.1:0-3667 GCA_039936215.1 Caulobacteraceae bacterium
ATCGCCGCGATACGTAGCCACGGACCGCCGAAGGTCCTCTATGAACCCCCAAGAAAACGAAAAATCCAGGCCAACTGCTTCCCACGGCTCTTATCTTAGCGCCTATGGGCTGAAAGCCCGCGCTACACCCCCCACAAAACCCCCCACGCCGCCGCGAATCGGTGATAGGCTGAACGCCCATGGCGCGGTACATCTTCATCACCGGCGGCGTGGTCTCCTCGTTGGGCAAAGGACTCGCTTCCGCGGCGCTCGGCGCCCTGCTGCAGGCGCGCGGCTACGGGGTGCGGCTGCGCAAGCTCGACCCTTACCTCAACGTCGATCCGGGCACGATGAGCCCCTATCAGCACGGCGAGGTGTTCGTTACCGACGACGGGGCGGAAACGGACCTCGATCTCGGCCACTACGAGCGCTTCACCGGCGTGGCGGCCACCCGGGCCGACAACATCACCACCGGCCAGATTTACAAGACCATATTGGAGAAGGAGCGGCGCGGCGACTATCTGGGCGCCACGGTGCAGGTGATTCCCCACGTCACCGACGAGATCAAGCGCTTCGTCCTGGCCGATCCGGGCGAGGGGGTGGATTTCGTGCTGGTGGAGATCGGCGGCACGGTGGGCGACATCGAGGGCCTGCCTTTCTTCGAGGCCATCCGGCAACTCGGCCAGGAACTGCCGCGTGGCGACGCCTGTTTCGTCCATCTGACCCTGCTGCCGTTCATTAAGACGGCCGGCGAGATGAAGACCAAGCCGACCCAACACTCGGTCAAGGAACTACGCTCGATCGGCATCCAGCCGGATGTCCTCTTGTGCCGCTGCGAACAGCCCATTCCCCTCGAGGAGCAGCGCAAGATCGGCCTCTTTTGCAATGTGCGCCCCTCGGCGGTGATCCAGGCCATGGACGCGCCGCACATCTACGCCGTGCCGCTGGAATATCACCGCCAGGGCCTCGACGCCGAGGTGCTGGACGTGTTCGGCATCCGTGACGCACCGGCCCCGGATCTGACCCGCTGGCAAGAAATATCCGACCGCCTGATTCACCCCGACGGCGAGGTGACCATCGCCATCGTCGGCAAGTACACTGTATTGAAAGACGCCTACAAGTCCTTGATAGAAGGCCTTGTTCACGGCGGCATGGCCAACCGGGTCAGGGTCAATTTCGACTGGGTCGAGAGCGAGGCCTTCGAGGGCGAGGACGGCGCGGCGGCCACCCGTCTCGAAGCGGTTCACGGCATATTGGTGCCTGGCGGGTTTGGCGAACGCGGCTCGGAGGGCAAGATCCGCGCCGCCCAGTTCGCCCGCGAACGCGCCGTGCCCTATTTCGGGGTGTGTTTCGGCATGCAGATGGCGGTGATCGAAGCGGTGCGCAACGTGGCTGGGGTCGAGCGCGCCTCGTCCACCGAATTCGCCCCGACGCCCGAGCCGGTGGTCGGGCTGATGACCGAATGGACCCACGAGAACCGCCGCGAGGTGCGCCGCGAGAGTGACGATCTGGGCGGCACCATGCGCCTTGGCGCCTACCAGGCCCTGCTGACCCCGGGCTCGAAGATTGCCGGCATCTACGACGGGGCCGCCTCGATCAGCGAGCGCCACCGCCACCGCTACGAGGTCAACATCAGCTACCGCGAGGCCTTCGAGGCGGCGGGCCTGAAGATGACCGGTGTCTCGCCCGACGGCCTGCTCCCCGAAGTGGTCGAGCGCGAGGACCATCCCTGGTTCATCGGCGTCCAGTACCATCCCGAATTGAAGAGCCGCCCCTTCGCTCCCCATCCCCTCTACGCCAGCTTCATCGCCGCCGCCGTGGAGCAGAGCCGGCTGGTCTAAAAGATCAGCGCGGCGACCCCGGCATCCTCAAGATAGATGCGCCCCGTGTCCGACGCTCAGCTGTATCTGTCGGTGGATCGGCGGCGCCGCGCCCAGCGAGACGCCGCTCGATGACGCGGCTCCGAACGTCGCCAAGGCTTGCGCGAAGGCATGCGCCGACGGGTTGATCGGGACGTAGACGTGGACCGGCGCCTTGGCCGGATCGTGGATCAGGGTTCCACCGTTCCCGTCGCTCGCCGCCACGAAGGCGGACGTGGTGTAGTCGCCGGCCAGCGCGATGTGGGCGGTGTGGGTTCCGTCGGTCACCGTCAGGGTCCCGCCGGACGTGTTGCCGCTGAAACTGGCCGTGGTGACGCCGCTGGTGAAGGCGATGTCGGTGAGGTCGAGCACGGTGCCGCCCTTGTGCGAAAAGCCGGACACTTGGCCCGTATAAGTCTGGGAATTGTCCAGCAGCAGCGTGCCGTTCGTTCCGGTAAAGGCGACGCCCGCCGTCTCGTTCGCCGCCGCCATCTCCACCGTTCCGGACTTGTCGATCACCTGGCCGGTGTTGGAGACCAGGCCGAACAGGTGCAGCGTCGCGCCATCGGCCTCTAGAACGCCGCCGCGATTGTTGACGGCGCTGTCGACATTGACGTGGCCGGTGGTCGCCTCGATCAGGCCCGAATTGAGGATCGCCGAGTCTCCGGTATCGATGGTCAGCCCCGCGCTGCCCACCCCGTCGATCACGCCGGCGCTCTGGTTGACCAGGACGACGCTGTCCGTGGCGCCGCCGATCGAGCCGACGCCGGATATCGTGTTGTCCACATTGATGAGCGGTGAGAAACCGGCGCTTCCTCCGGAAAGGCCTCCCAGGCCGAGGAGGATCGAGCCGTGCCCGGTGAGCACGGTGTCGCCGTTGATGGTGAGAACGGACAGGCTGTCGGCGATCGAGCCGGCGTTGTCGATATTACCTTGCAGGACAAGATTCGCGATTCCGTTCAGGACGATCGCGGCCTTGTTGACTACCGTGGCCGTGGTCCCGTCCAGTGTGTTCGCGCCCGTCCCCAGAGCGGTGGCGCAGGTGATCACCCCCGACCCGGTGGTGCTGAGCGTGCCGCCGCTGATGACGGCGCCGGCCAGCACGACGGTCGATCCGTCCCCCGCATGAATCGCGCCGCCGGGGCCGTTGGTCACCACGCCGCCGAGCGTCAGGTCTCCCGAGCCGAACACGTTGAGCACGCCGGTGTTGGCCACGTCGTCCAGGATAACCAGGCCGCCGGCGCCGCTGGCGAAGATCTGGCCGGCGTTGGTCACCGTCGAACCCGTGGCGATCGTGAGCGCGTTGGCGCCGGTGGCGTTGATGATCCCCGCGGCGCCGTTGGAGAGCACCAGCCCGGCGCCGCCGAGCGTGCCCGCGCCCAGGATGGTGTTGTCGACATTGGTCAGGGTGGAGAGTCCGCCCTGGCCGGTGACGAGGTTGGTGGTGGTGTCGTCCAGCTTGATCTGTCCGCCGCCGCTCAGGGTCGCGCCGGCCGTGCCGACGACGAGAGTGGTGGTGTTGCCAGCCGAATTGAGCAAGATGCCGGACTTGTTGGCGATGGCCCCGGATAGGGTGAGGGACGTGCCGTCGTTCACCTGGACGGTGGTGAGGTTGACGACGGTGGAGGCCACGCCGCTGAGACCGCTGGCAAATCCCGCCGTCTGGACGACCCCGGCTCCGGTTAGGGTTCCTCCCGCGATGACGCCGCCGAGGAGGGTGACCGACGATCCGGCGCCATCCGAGATCGATCCGCCCGACGAGCCGTCGATCCTGGAATTCTCGATGGTCAGGCCGCCGGATCCCGTGGCCTCGATAAGGCCGGCGTTGG
>JBDTIW010000038.1:0-7771 GCA_039936215.1 Caulobacteraceae bacterium
TGAATGGAGGTGGTGATGGTGGCGGACCGGCGGACATCCGCAGGTGGCCGCCGAGGCGCCGGCGCCGGCCGCCACGGCCGAGGCCGCCAGACCTGTGGCGATGAGAGACTTCATGGCAATGCTCCTTCAATCCGAACCCGCCCGATTGGGTCGATCAAATCATCCTTCGGGTGAACCAGCGCTGAACTGCTCTGGCGCCGCTCGCCGTCACGCGTGCAAGACGTTTTGCGGGCCGGAGCGTCGGGCGGTAAGCTGGCGGCGAACATCGGTGGGGTGGCTGAAAGGGGGCGTCCGTTGACCGTATCGACATGGCCGGGCGCGGGTCTGGACCGCCATCAGTGGAGCGCGGTCGCCGCCAGCTTCCTGGGCTGGACCCTGGACGCGTTCGACTTCTTCCTGATGGTATTCATGTTCACCGCCATCGCCCACGAATTCCACGCCGACGTGGCTAGGGTGGCGATCGCCAGCACCCTGACCCTGGCCGCCCGGCCGTTCGGGGCACTGGTGTTCGGCATGCTGGCCGACCGCTATGGGCGGCGGCCGGTGCTGATGGCCGATATCCTGCTGTTTTCGGTGCTTGAGTTCGCCTCGGCCTTCGCGCCGAGCCTGACGGTGCTGCTCATCCTGCGCGCCGCCTTCGGCTTCGCCATGGGCGGGGAGTGGGGCGTGGGCGCCTCGCTGGCCATGGAATCCATCCCGGCCAAGGCTCGCGGCTCGATCTCCGGCCTTCTCCAGACAGGCTACGCTTCCGGCTACCTGCTGGCGTCGGTGGCCTTCTTCCTGCTGTTCGACCGCATAGGCTGGCGGGGCATGTTCATGGTCGGCCTGGCGCCGGCCCTGTTGGTTGTTGTGCTACGCCTGGGCGTGAAGGAATCGCCGGTCTTCGAAGCTCGCGAACGCGCGTCGGGACAGCGGCGGGGGCCGGCGATGCTGGCGCTGATCGGAGCCGGCGCGCTGGCGCTCGCGATGGCCCCGGCTCTGGCCGGCGCGGCCAATCCGGGGGCCATGCTGGGCTGGATCTATTTCGTCGATGCGCCCATCGCTCTGATGGGGTTGTGGATATTCCGCAAGCATTGGAAGCGGGCACTCTATGTCGTCGCCCTGATGACGGCGTGCAATTTCGCCAGTCACGGGACGCAGGATCTGTTCCCGACCTTCCTGCAAAAACAGCATCATCTGGATACCCACGCCGTGGGAACGGTGGCGATCATCATGAATCTGGGCGCGATCATCGGCGGCTTGGCCCTGGGGGCCTGGTCGGAGCGGATCGGCCGGCGGCGGGCGATGGCGCTCGGCGCCCTCGCGGCGCTGTTCATCCTGCCGCTATGGGCCCTTTCACACACCCTGGCCATGCTCGCCGCCAGCGCCTTTCTCATGCAGGCGGCGCTGCAGGGCGTCTGGGGCGTGATTCCGGCCCATCTCAACGAACTTTCACCGGAGGGCGCGCGGGGCGCCTTTCCGGGCTACGTCTACCAGTTGGGCAATCTGTTGGCCTCCGGCAACGCCGTCTGGCAGGCGCGCATCGCCGAGGCCCACGGGAACAACTACGCCCTGGCCCTGGCGCTTGTCGCCGGCCTTGCCGCCATTTCGATCGCCATCCTGTCGATCCTCGGCCCCGAACGGCGCGGCGCGGCGTTCACGGCCTGACCGGAAGCACGCGGTCGCCGGCAGGCCCGCCTAAGCCGCCTTCTGTAGGGATTTGTGCAACAGGACGATGGCGGCGTCGCGGTCGATGCGCTCGATGGCGGCGACTTCGCGGGCCATGCGGTCGAGGGCAGATTCGTAGAGCTGGCGTTCGGAATAGGACTGTTCGGGCTGGCTTTCCGAGCGATGCAGATCGCGCACCACCTCGGCGATGGAGATCAGGTCGCCGGAATTGATCTTGGCTTCGTATTCCTGGGCCCGTCGGCTCCACATGGTGCGCTTGACGCGAGCGCGGCCCTTGAGGGTGGTCAAGGCCTGGGAGACCACATTGCCCTCGGCCAGGGCGCGCAGGCCGGCCGTCTTGGCCTTCTTGGTGGGCACCCGCAGGGTCATCTTCTCATGGTCGAAGGTGATGACGTAAAGCTCCAGCGACATGCCGGCCACCTCCTGGGTCTCGACGCCGATCACCACGCCCACGCCGTGGGCCGGATAAACGACGTGGTCGCCGATCTTGAACTGGTATTCGATCTTGACGCTCATGCTCTGTAAAATCCCATCCGATTTGGCCGCCGATGCGGCCTCCCACCCGCGAAAGCGCGGAACGCGCCGCTTCAAGCTGGAGAGAGGAGGCGACCGAACCGACCGCCGCCGTTCTTGAAGGGGCCTAGCACAAAATCGAGCCGTTTTAAAGGCTTGCGGCGGTGCGGCGAATAAGCCCGCGCGCGGCGGCGCTTCAGGACCCCTTGCCGGGCTTGTCGCTGAAGTATTTCTCCAGTTTGTCGGTTTCGCGCTCCCAGCGTTCGGCGTCGGCGGGGGGCGTTCCCTTGACGGTGATGTTGGGCCAGATGCGCGCGTAGTCGGTATTGATGCGCAGCCACTTGCCGTCCGGATCGTCCTCGGTGTCGGGCTTGATGGCGTCTACCGGACATTCGGGCTCGCACACCCCGCAGTCGATGCATTCGTCGGGGCTGATGGCCAGAAAGTTCTCACCCTCGTAGAAGCAGTCAACCGGACACACTTCCACGCAGTCCATGTACTTACATTTGATGCAGGCGTCAGTGACGATGTAGGTCATCGGGCAACCGTGGCGGAAGGGGCGCGGGGCCGGCGGGCGCGGCGGCGCTGTTTTTCAGCCCCAGGGGTTGATTGTCAATGGCGACGCCCTGGCCATTTGGCATGGACTCCTCCAGCGGCCGATAGAGCGCCCGCGCCTCGGCCGGCGGCCCGCGGCGTGTTCCGAACCCTTCGACGCGGACGGCCGTCAGGCGCCCGCCGAGCGCGAACACCAGTTCATCGCCCATCTTCACGGCCTTGGAGGGCTTGTCCGGGCGGCTCTCCGCGCCACCGCGGTTGAGATGGATGCGGCCAGCCGACACCAGGGCGCCGCTCTGGGCGCGGCTCTTGACGAGGCGCGCCCGCCACAGCCAGACATTGATGCGGCAGGCGTTGGGGCGGCAGGCGTCGTCAGCCATGGCCGGCGCGAACCCGGGGGCGGCGCGGTCGCCGGGCGCGCCCCGGCGCCGCTTTCAGAGCCGCCAGGGCCGCGAAGGGAGAGGCTGGGACGGTCTTGAGCGGCCGGGCGGGCGCGGGTGGAAACTTGGCTCGCCGCCAGGTCGCCGGCCTACCGCGCCCGTCGCCAGCGAGCGGGCTAAATCCCAGGCCGCGCATGATCTCGTCCGCCTCGGCCTCATTCCATCCCAGCTTGGCGCGGGCCTGGTCGGACAAGATTCGCCCACCGCCCTGGCGGACGGCGGCGCGCAGCGCCTCGTCCAGCCGCTCCAAGGCCTCGACCGGCACGACCAGGCCGCCGGCGACCGCCAGGCCACGCAATCCCAGGGCGCGAGGGGGTAGGGCAGGGTCGGCGAGCCGGTGGGGTCCCGGTCCCGGCGCGCGCCAGTCGGGCGCGGCCTGCAAGGCAAAGGCCCCGGCGAAGGCGCGCGCATCCGCCGTCAACTGGGCCGGTAGAAAGAGGGTGAAGGCGCCGATCCGAACGCCCAGCGCCTTGAGCGCCCGCCGCTCGGCCTTGCTCAGGGCGGCGACATCGCCGGCCACGGCGCGGCGATCGACGACGCCGCCGGCCTCGATGAGCCGATAGGCGAGACCGCGAGCCAGGCCCTTCACCGTCCCGGCCACGACGGCCTTGCCCAGACGTTCGAGCGTTGCCAGGCGCCGGCCGGCCTCGGCCGCCACGAAGGCCTCCAGGCGGCGGGCGGCGCGCGCCCGCGCCACAGCCGGCCCCAGATCACCATAGAGACGCACGGCCGGATTGAACGGCCGGTCGCTCGTCAGGCGTCCGGCCGCCGCGCCGCGCCACAGAAGGACGCCGTCGGGATCCAGGTCGAAGGCGTCGTCGCCCTCGGCGGCCAGGGCGCCCAGACGGCGGGCCACTTGCGGCGCGACGGCGCGCTCGACGGCGGCGCGCAGGGCCTTTTGCGCCAAGGCGCCCGCGCCTTGGGCGGATTCGAAGCGCAGACCCTCAAGCCGCCCGACGAAATGCCCCTCGACAGTGACCGTCCCGTCGGCGGCGACGCCGGCCAGCAGGTCATCCCGGCGCCCGAGGCCGCGGATCAGGGCGCTGGTGCGCCGGTCGATGAACCGAGCCATGAGCTTGTCGTGCAGGGCGTCGGACAGGCGGTCCTCCAGCCGCCGCGTGACTTCCCGCCAATGGCCCGGATCAGCCAGCCAGTCGGGGCGGTTGGCGACGTAGGCCAGGGTGCGCACGCCGGCCAGGCGCATGGACAGGGGATCGATCTCGCCGTCCAGGCGGTCGAGGGGGCGCAACTGTCCGGCCATCCAGTCGTCCGGAACCCGGCGCGCGCCGACGCTCAGATGGTCGAACAGGGCGCCGACCAGGCGCACGTGATCCTCCAGGGTGGTCTTGCGGAAGTCCGGCGTCTGGCAGGCGTCCCACAGGCGCCCAAGCAAGAGGCGGTCGGCGCCGCGATCGGCCAGCGCCCCCTCCCCGGCCAGCAGGCGCAGGGTCGTCTCGTCCAGAGCGTCGCGCGAGGCCTTGAGGCCGGCCCTGGGCGGTGGGGCGGCCAAGGAGGCGAGCAGGCCGGTCAACGATCGAAAATCAAGCTCGGAATTGCGCCATTGCGCCTGGGCCACGGTCTCGAACCGGTGGGCCTCGACGGCGCCGACAAGTTCGCCCTCCATGGCCTCGCAACCGCCGGTGGCCCCGAACGTCCCGTCCCTGCGATAGCGCCCGGCCCGGCCGGCGATCTGGCCGACTTCGTGGGCAAAGAGGGATCGGACGCGCCGACCGTCGAACTTGCGAAGGTCGGCGAAAGCCACATGATCGACATCCATGTTCAGGCCCATGCCGATGGCGTCGGTGGCGACCAGGAAGTCGACCTCGCCGGACTGGTAGAGGGCCACCTGGGCGTTGCGGGTGCGCGGCGAGAGCATGCCCATGACCACCGCCGTTCCGCCCCGCTGGCGGCGGATCAGTTCGGCCACGGCGTAGACTTCGCCCGCCGAGAAGGCGACCACGGCGCTGCGGCGGGGCAGGCGCGAGAGTTTCCGGGGGCCGCAATAGGTCAGGGCCGAAAACCGCTCGCGGGCGACAATCTCCGCATCGGGCGCCAGGCGGCGGATCAAGGGGGCCATGGTCTCCGACCCCAGCAACATGGTCTCGTATCGTCCCCGCGCATGGAGCAGGCGATCGGTGAAGACGTGGCCGCGCGCGGGATCGGCGGCCAGTTGGATCTCGTCCACGGCCAGGAACTCGACGTCGCGGGTGAGCGGCATGGCCTCGACGGTGATCAGGGCGACGGTGCGAACCCCCCGGACCTTGACGACGCGGTCGTAGACCTCCCGCGCCAGCAGGCGCAGGGGCAGGCCGATCATTCCCGAGGCGTGGCCCAGCATCCGCTCCACCGCCAGATGAGTCTTGCCGGTGTTGGTCGGACCCAGAACGGCGACGAGACGAGACGACGCAGCCACGGATGGGTGAGGACTCATGCTCTCAAGATGTGGGCGAAGAGCCCCGGCGTGGCAACCGTCGGGTGGGTCTTAACAGGCGCTCCCGGCGGCCGTGAACAGGGGCGAAACGAACCATGACCGAATCGGTGACTTCATCTCATTGCGCGTTTGTTCACTACAAGATGTTGTATCTGCGCGCTAAATCACCACAAGCTTGAGGTGGTCGGCGATTGGGCATGACCGGTGGTTCGTTGCGCGGCGAACATGGGGTTTTGAAGCGGGAGGGCACAGAGGATGTGGAGGCCGCCGAGGGGATGAAAATCCTTGACGACATTTAATGAGACTTGGCGATCGCGGCGCCTCAAACTCCCTTCCTCCCTCTCCTCCGCGACCTCCCTCTGAACAATCACCCCAGAGCGGCCATAGGGGCAAGACTTGACCAGCAAAGCCTTGGTCGCCTATATCGCCCCTCCCGCGCGCGGCCCGCGCGTTCCCCTTTGCTCGAAGCGAAAGTTTGGCGCCATGTCACGCCGCTGCGAACTCACCGGCGTCGGTCCGATGACCGGCCACAATGTGAGCCATTCCAACATCAAGACCAAGCGGCGGTTCCTGCCGGCGCTCGGCCCCGCCACCCTGGCCTCCGACAGCCTGGGCCAGACCTTCCGCCTGCGCATCTCCAACGCGGCCCTGCGCACGGTGGATTTCCGCGGCGGCCTGGACGCCTTCCTGGTCAAGGCACACGACGAAGTCCTCTCGACCCGGGCGCGGAAGATCAAGAAACAGGTCAAGGCCAAGCTGGCCGCCCAGCCGGCGGCCTGATCACCGGTTCAGCAGATCCCGCCCCGCCGCGCGGACATCCGTGCAGCCGGTGAGGGACATGGCCAGGCGCAGTTCCTGACGCAAGATCGCCAGCATGTGCGCCACCCCCGCCTCGCCGCGCGCGCCCAGGGCCCAGGCCCAGGCGCGGCCGACCAGGCAGGCCCTGGCGCCGACGCTGAGGGCCTTGAGCACATCCAGCCCCGAGCGCACCCCGCCATCCATCAGCACGGCAAGGTCTTCGCCCACCGCATCGACGATGGCGGGCAGGGCGGCGATGGACGAGGGCGCGCCGTCCAGCTGCCTGCCGCCATGGTTGGAGACCACGATCCCATCGACGCCGCATCGCATCGCCTCGCGGGCGTCGTCGGCGTCCAGCACCCCCTTGAGCACGAGCGGGCCGGGCCAGCGCTCGCGCACCCAGGCGATGTCCTTCCAGGTCACCGACGGATCGAAGTTGCGGCCGATCCAGGCCCAGAAATCGGTCAGGGTCTTCAGATCGGCGCCCGCCCCGGCCAGATTTCCCGGCGTGTGCGGCCGGCCGCGCAGGTGAACGTCCCACAGCCAGGCGGGATGGGCGAGCCCGTCCAGCGCCTGGCGGATGCGCCCCGCGGCCGAAGCCGCCATCATGCCGTTGCGCGCGTCGCGATAGCGCGCGCCAGGGACCGGCAGATCGACGGTGAACAGCAGCACGGGGCAGGCCGCCTCGCGCGCCGTGGCCAGCAGATCGGTCATGAATCCCCGGTCGCGGATCATATAAAGCTGGAACCACGGCGGGGCGGCGGCCCTGGCCACCTCGGCGATCGCGCAGACGCCGACGGTCGACAGGCTGAAGGGGACGCCGGCCGCCTTGGCCGCGCGGGCGGCCTGGATCTCGCCCCGGCGCGCATACATTCCGCCAAGACCGATCGGGGCCAGCACCACCGGCATGGAAAGGCTCTGGCCGAAGAGTTCGGTGGCCATGGAAAGGCTGGAGACATCGCGCAGCACCCGCTGGCGCAGGGTGACGGCGCGCAGGTCGTCGATATTGGCCGCCAGGGTGGTCTCGGCGTAGGAGCCGCCGTCGATATAGTCGAACAGGATCCTGGGCAGGCGGCGTTGCGCCGCTTCGCGATAGTCGGTGACGCAGGCGGGAGTCATATCACCGCTTCGCGGACCTTGCGAAAGGTCGTCGCCTTCAGCGCCGGGCCGCCCTGGACGCTGGGCAGGGGACTGAGGAGGGCGGCGCTGGCGCGGGTGGCGGCGCGCGGCTCCTCCTCGAACAGGGCCGCCAACTGCTCGGTGATCGCCCCGCCCAGCTGCTCCACATCGACGATGGTCACGGCGCGGCGGTAATAGCGGGTGACGTCGTGGCCGATGCCGATGGCGATCAACTCCACCGGCGACC
>JBDTIW010000039.1:0-16961 GCA_039936215.1 Caulobacteraceae bacterium
TCGCCGCCGGAGAAACCCTCGATCAGCTGATGAACGAAGCCTTCGCGGTGGTCCGCGAGACGGCCAAGCGCACGCTCGGCCAACGCCATTACGATGTCCAGATTATCGGCGGCATGGTGCTGCACAAGGGCGGCATCGCCGAGATGAAGACCGGGGAAGGCAAGACCCTGGTCGCCACCTTGCCGATCTATCTGAACGCCCTGGCCGGCAAGGGCGTGCACCTGATCACCGTCAACGATTACCTCGCCCGGCGCGACGCCGACTGGATGGGTCAAGTCTACCGCTTCTTGGGCCTGACCGTAGGCGTGATCGTCAACGGTCTGTCTCAAGGCGAACGTCAGAAGGCTTACAATTCTGACGTCACCTATGGCACCAACAACGAGTTCGGCTTCGACTACTTGCGCGACAACCTCGTCTATGACGTCCGTGAGATGGTCCAGCGCGGTCAGAACTACGCGATCGTGGACGAGGTCGATTCGATCCTGATCGACGAGGCGCGCACGCCGCTGATCATCTCGGGCCCCACCGAGGACCGCTCGGATTTCTACCGGACTATCGACCTTCTGGTGAAGGAGATGATCAAGGATTCGGCCACCTTCGACCACGACGAAAAGCAGAAACAGGCCCTGCTGACCGAGTTCGGTTCGGAGACCATCGAGGAGACTCTCCAGGAAGCCGGTCACCTGGCCGACGGCTCGGCCGGTCTCTACGATCCGGCCAACATTTCGGTGGTCCATCATGTGAACCAGGCCCTGCGCGCCAATGTCCTGTATCAGCTCGACCGCGACTACATTGTTCGTGACGGCGATGTCATGCTGATCGACGAGTTCACCGGCCGGATGATGACCGGGCGGCGCCTGTCCGAAGGCTTGCACCAGGCCATCGAGGCCAAGGAAGGCGCCGACGTCCAGCCCGAGAATCAGACCCTCGCCTCGGTGACCATCCAGAACTATTTCCGCCTCTACGAGAAACTGTCGGGGATGACCGGCACGGCCGCCACCGAGGCGCAGGAATTCTTCGACATCTACAAGATGGACACCGCGGAGATTCCCACCAATCGCCCGGTCATGCGCCGCGACGACGACGACGAGGTCTATCGCACCGCGGCCGAGAAGAACGCCTCGATTATCGCCCAGATCGAGGACTGTCATCGGCGCGGCCAGCCGGTCCTGGTGGGCACCGTCTCGATCGAGAAATCCGAAACACTTTCGGAATTGCTCAAGGCGCACAAATGGGAGTGCGACGGCAAGACGATCGTCGGCCTGCCGCACAGCGTGCTCAACGCCCGCTATCACGAGCAGGAAGCCTTCATCGTCGCCGAGGCCGGCGTGCCCGGCACGGTGACCATCGCCACCAACATGGCCGGCCGCGGGACCGATATCCAGCTGGGCGGCAACCTCGACATGCGCTTGGCGAAGTGGCGCGGCGAACAAAGCGGTCTGGGGATCGAGCCCACGGTCGAGGCCGAGCAGGCTGAGCGGGCGCAGATCGAGGCTGAGATCGAGGGCAAGCGGGCCATCGCGCTCGCCGCCGGAGGTCTCTTCGTTCTGGGCACCGAGCGGCACGAGAGCCGGCGGATCGACAATCAGCTGCGCGGTCGCACCGGTCGCCAGGGCGATCCCGGGCGCTCGAAGTTTTTCATGTCCTGCGAGGACGACCTGCTGCGTATCTTCGCCGGCGACCGGCTGGACGCCATCATGCGCACCTTCGGCGTCGAGGAAGGCGAGGCGATCACCCACAAGTGGCTCAACAGCGCCATCGCCACGGCCCAGAAGCGGGTGGAGCAGCGCAACTACGAGATTCGCAAGAACCTGCTCAAATACGACGACGTGGTGAACGATCAGCGCAAGGCGGCGTTCGAGCAGCGGCGCGAATTCATGGAATCGAACGACCTGTCGACGATCGTCGCCGAAATGCGCCACGACACCATCGAGGACCTGGTCGCCCGCCACCTGCCGCCCAAGGCCTACGCCGACCAGTGGGACATCGTCGGCCTCGACGAACACGCCAAATCCCTGCTCGGCCTCGATCTGCCGATCGCCGACTGGGCGGCCGAGGAGGGCATCGCCAACGAGGAGATCGAGGAACGCCTGAACGCCGCCGCCGACGCTAGGGCGACCGAGCGCGAGGCGCTGATCTCACCGGAGCAGACCCGCCACCTGGAAAAGAACTTCCTGCTGCAGATGGTCGACATGCAGTGGCGCGAGCATCTGATGCACCTCGATCACCTGCGCAACGTCATCGGCCTGCGCGGCTACGGCCAGCGCGACCCCCTCAACGAATACAAGACCGAGGCCTTCTCCCTGTTCGAGACCCTGATCGGCGACCTGCGCCAGAGCGTCACACGCTGGTTGATGACGGTGGAGATCCAGTTTGCCCCGCCCGAGCCGGCGCCCCCGCCAATGTTCGAGGTTCATGTCGATCCCCTGACCGGCGAGAACGAGCGCGCCCTGGAAATGGTCGGCGCGGCCATGGCGTCCGGGTCGGGCGATGAGCGCGCCGCCCTGCCCCTCGCCGCCCTCCCGGCCGGCTTCGAGCGCACCGGCCGCAACGCGCCGTGCCCGTGTGGCTCGGGCCGTAAGTTCAAGCACTGCCACGGGGCGCTGGTCTAGGGACTCATACGCCGGCGCTTTACGCCGCCCGCCAATTGCCGTGGAATCCGAACGGGACGCGGCGCGGCATCTGGGCGGTGGCGATCGGGCCCGCCGGTAGATCCTGGGCGTCGAAGATTAGGAAATCGCTGCGATCCTCCTCGCCGCGATAAACCACCGAGATCACCCAGCCGTCTCCCTCGGGAGCGTCCGACGAGCGCGGCACGAAGATCGGTTCGCCCGTGGCGTCGCCCATGGGCAGGTGGTGGGCAAGCCGCCTCCCGGTGGCCAGATCGATGTGGGCGATGGTGTCGAAGCCGAAGCCGCCGAGACGTCCGGAGTTTCCCGCGAACCAGCCGTGGCGATAAGAAAGCCCGGCCCGGCGCTCGTCGAACCTCGGGAACTCGCCGGCCAAATCGTTCAAGGGTTCGCGCTTGATCTGGTCCGTCGCGCCGGCGAGGTCGATGGTCCAGCGGACCAGCCGGGCGCCTCGATCCTCGTTGCGGCTCCCATCGGCATTGGGAAAAAGAGGCGCGGTCTCGTATTCCATGACGTCGGCGAAAATCCTGTCGCCGTCTTCCCAGGCATTCATCGGGTGGAAGACATAGCAGGCCGCCGTCTCGAACCAGCGGATCGTCTCCACCCCGGCGTCCCGGGCCATCACGCCCACGAAGGCGCCCTTTTCCGGCTCCCAGGCATAGGCGGGGCCACCGGTCATGGCGCGTTGCAGGCTGCCGGTGAGGGGCAAGATGGGGAAGAGAACGTGGCCTTTTGTGACCATGAAATCGTGGATCATGCTCGAATAGGGCGCCTCGAAATCGTCGCGCCGCGTGACCGTGCCGCCCGCGTCGGTGACCCCGTATGAGACCGTCGAATTGAGCGGCGCCTCGCCGGTGGAATAGCCGAACCAGGTCATCTCGCCGGTCTCGGGATCGATCTTGGGATGGGCCGTCACCCGTCCTCGGTACTCGTCGGCGTAGCCGCGCGATTCCAGGGTGCGAGGATCGATCTCGAAAGGCTTGTGACCTTCCTCAAGCGCCATCAGCCGTCCAGCGTGCCATAGGATATTGGTGTTGGCGACCCCGCTGTCGGTGGTCAGCACCGACGGATCGGTGGTCATCGGATTGCCGAACAGGCCAAACAGGGAGCGGCCGGCGGCGTTCTCCGCGCTCCATTTGGGGGTGCGGATGTAGCGATTGCGATAGCGCACCCTTGCGTCATCGACGAAGAAGCCATGGATCATGCCGTCGCCGCCGAACCAGTAATAGTCGCCGCGCGGCGTGAACTGGGGATTGGGTCCGTTGCGGTAAAGGGCGCCGGCCAGCCCGACGGGAATTTCACCCACCACCTCGAGGTCGAAATCGTCCTCCCCGGCGATCGGGGCGAAATTGCCGGTCAGGTAGGGGTTGATGGATTGAGATCCGTCCATGGCGTCTTCTCGCATGATTTAAGTCTTACGTTGTAAATTTATGGCGTACGCTATACGGTCGCGCAAGCGAAATTTTTGTGAAGTCTCCAGGCTTGCCCAAGACTCTTTCCGAGCGCGATATCGCCGACTTTCGCGAGCGGCTGATCGACGCCGCCGAGCGCCTGTTCGCCGAACACGGAACCGAGGCGGTGACCATCCGCCAGCTCGCCGCCACCCTCGGCGTCAGTCCGATGACCCCCTATCGATATTTCAAGGACAAGGACGCCATCCTGGCGGCCGTGCGGGCGCGCGGCTTCGACCGCCACGCCGACGCGCTGGAAACGGCCTATCGCGACACCCCCGGCGAGGGCCGGCCGGCGGCGATCGGGGCGGCCTATGTGCGCTTCGCCCTGGAAAATCCCGAGGCCTACAAGCTGATGTTCGACATCCGCCAGGCCAATGAGGCCGACTATCCCGACCTCGTCCGGGCCGGCGAGCGGTCTCGCCGCACCATGACGGCGCACCTGAACGATCTTGCCGCCGCCGGCCGCCTGCCTGGAGATCCCGACCTCATCGGACACATGTTCTGGGCCGCCCTGCACGGTCCGCTGATGCTTCAATATTCCGGCATGCTGGCGGATAGATACGACGCTCCGACCTTGATCGACGCCCTGATGGCCGCGCTCGGCAAGGCGACGTTCGAGTCTGCGGGTTAGGGGGGGAGCCCAAATCGATCCGTTGACTTCCCGCCGGCGCCGGCTTTTGGAGGCGTCCCGAACTGAAAGGAGACCAACCATGACCCCGCGAACCGGCGGCTGCCTGTGCGGCGCCGTCCGCTATGAGATCTCGGCCGATCCGATGGGGCGGGTCGCCTGCCATTGCCGCGCCTGCCAGTATGCTTCCGGCGGCTCGCCGACCCTGGCCATGGTCCTCCCCAAGGCGGCGCTGAAAGTCACTCAGGGCGAACCGCGCGTCTATTGGAGCAAGGGCGACTCGGGCGGCGAGGTCGGCCGCTATTTCTGCGAGGTCTGCGCCACGCCGCTGTTCTCTTATCCGTCCGCCGCCGAGATCGCGGTGGTGAGGGTCGGAAGCCTGGACGATCCGTCGGACTTTGCCGTGCAGGCCGATATGTGGATGTCCGCCGCCCAGCCTTGGCATCGGCCGCATGACGGCGCCGCTCAGATGGCGGGCAGTTTCGCGGCGGGCTGATGGCCGGCCGCTACGATTTCGCCTCCGACAATGTCGCCGGCGCCATGCCCGAGGTGATGGAGGCCCTGGCGCGCTGCAACGGCGGTTTCGCGGCCAGCTACGGCGAAGACGAGATCTGCGCCCGCGCCGCCGACCTGATCCGCGAGTTGCTGGACGCCGACGCCGAGGTCCGCATCGTTGCCTCCGGCACCGCCGCCAACGCGCTTTGCCTCGCCGCCCTGACCGAGCCGCACGAGTCAGTGCTGGCGCACCAGCATTCTCACGTCGCCACGGACGAAACCGGCGCGCCGGGCTTTTTCGGGGCCGGGATGAGCGTCGTCGGCCTGCCCGGGACGTCCGGCCGGATCGACCCGGACGCTCTGGCCGCCGCCCTGGAACGGCCAGACGATCCGCACTGGCAGTCGCACGCCGCCCTGTCGCTCACCAACGCCACCGAATACGGCGCGCTCTACGGCGAAGCCGATTTGGCGGCCCTCATCGCGCCGGCCCAGGCGCGGGGCCTGAACATCCACCTCGATGGCGCCCGCCTGGCGAACGCCGTCGCCGCCGGCTTCGATCCCAAGGCCATCAGGCGCCAGGGGGTCGATATCCTGGTTCTGGGCGGGACCAAGGCCGGCTCGACGCCCACCGAGGCCATCGTGCTTTTCGACAAGACCCTGAACCACCGCTTCGGCGCCCGCCTCAAGCACTGCGGCCAGCTCATCTCCAAGTCCCGCTTCGTCGCCGCCCCGTGGATCGGCATGCTGGAGAGCGGCGCCTGGCGGGCGCGCGCCGTCCACGCAAACGCCATGGCGGCCCGCCTCGCCGCCCTCACGCCCTTCGAGATCGTCCATCCCGTCGAGGCCAACGCGGTGTTCGCCGCCATGGACGACGCGGCTTTGGCGCGGTTGCGCGGCGCGGGCTGGATCGTTGGGCGCGTCCTCGACGGGTCGGTGCGCTTCATGTGTTCCTGGGCGACAACGCCGGACGCCGTCGACGAACTGGGCGCGGTGCTGAAGGCGGTTGCTTGAATAACAGGCCGCGCGCCCCTTAATGACCGCCAAGGGCCGCTCGATTGAACGAAGGCAAAGCCATGGCGCGAAGAAAATACCAGAGCATCCTGGGGACGGTCGGCGACACGCCGGTGGTCAGGATCAACAAGCTTGGCCCGCCGGGGATCGATCTGTGGGCCAAGATCGAGGCCTTCAATCCGCTGGGCTCGGTCAAGGATCGCCTGGCGCTTGGGGTCATCGAGACGGCGGAAAAGTCGGGGGCCTTGAAGCCCGGCCAGACGGTGATCGAGGCGACCAGCGGCAACACCGGCATCGGCCTGGCCATGGTCTGCGCCCAGAAGGGCTATCCCCTGGTCGTCACCATGGCCGACAGCTTCAGCGTCGAGCGGCGCAAGCTGATGCGTTTTCTGGGCGCCAAGGTGGTCCTGACACCCGCCGCCCAGCGCAGCATGGGCATGGTGGAAAAAGCGGTCGAGCTGGCGGAGAAGCACGGCTGGTTCCAGACCCGCCAGTTCGAGAACGAGGCCAACGCCGACATGCACTCGCGCACCACGGCGCGGGAGATCGTGGACGCCTTCGCCGGCGAGCGGCTCGACTATTGGGTGACCGGCTATGGCACCGGCGGCACCTTGAAGGGCGTCTCGCGGGTCCTGGCCAAGGAGCGGCCGGAGACCAGGATCGTAGTCTGCGAGCCCGAGGACGCCCAGCTCCTGGCCAGCGGGATCGACCAGCGGCGCAATCTGGATGGTTCGGCGGTCAGCGGCCATCCGGCGTGGAAGCCCCACCCCATGCAGGGTTGGACCCCCGACTTCATCCCCAAGCTCACCGGCGACGCGGTGGCGGCGGCCGACGTGGACCAGATTCTCTCCATCACCGGACCCGAGGCCATGAGGTGCAGCCTGGAGCTGGCCCGCCAGGAGGGGATCTTCGTCGGCATCTCGTCCGGCGCCACTTTCGCCGGGGCCCTGCGCGTCGCCGCCGAGGCGGAGAAGGGTTCGGTCATCCTCGCCATGCTGCCCGACACCGGCGAACGCTATCTCTCCACGCCCCTCTTCGCCAGCGTCGGGGTGGACATGGATGACGCGGAACTGGAAATCTCCCGCTCGACGCCCGGCTTCCAGGTGAGCGCGTGAAGCACGTGAACGCGCGCCGCCTTGGGATGGCCGCGTTCCTCCTGGCGGGTTGCGGGGCCATGGCCCCGGCGCCGTCGCCCCCCGCCGCCGCCATCGTCTACGTCTGTCCAGATGGCCAGAGCGTCCGTGCCACCTATCCCGACACGCGGACGGCGGTGATCAAATACCGGGGTGTGACCCACACGTTGAAAACGGCGGTCTCGGCCGACGGTGCGCGTTACATCGGCGAGGGCCTGCAATGGTGGACAAAGGGCATGACCCACGGAACCCTCGCCGCGCTGACGCCCGACGAGACCTATGCGACGCCAAGCCAGGATTGCGTGGCGACCCCCGATTCGCCGGGGAGCGCTCCGTGACCGCGTCCGCCCAGACCTCCAGCCTCGACGACGCGCCCCGCCCACCGCCGGCGCGCAACGAACCGGTGCGCGAGTATGCGCCCGGCTCCCCCGAGCGGAGGGAACTCAAGGCCACCCTGGCGCGGATGGCCAGCGAGCGGATCGACCTGCCGCTTATCATCGATGGCCGCGAAGTGCTGACCAGCGCACTCGAGCCGTCGGTCTGTCCCCACGACCACGGCCATGTGCTGGCCAACGCCCACATCGGCGGCCCGGTGGAGATCGACGCGGCGATCGCGGCGGCCGGACGCGCCTGGCCCTCCTGGTCGCGAACCCCGTGGCATGAGCGGGCCGGGGTCTTCCTCCGCGCCGCCGATCTCCTGGCCGGCCCGCGCCGCGCCGAGCTCAACGCCGCCACCATGCTCGGCCAATCCAAGACGTGCCATCAAGCCGAGATCGACGCCGCCGCCGAGCTGATCGACTTCTGGCGCTTCAACGTTGACTTCATGCAACGCCTTTGTAGCGAGCAGCCGCTTTCGCCGCCCGGCGTGTCGAACCACGTCGACTATCGGCCCCTCGAAGGCTTCGTCTTCGCCGCCACGCCGTTCAACTTCACCGCCATCGCCGGCAACCTGCCCAGCGCCCCGGCCCTGATGGGCAATACGGTGGTGTGGAAGCCGTCGGCGACGGCCCGATATGCCGCCCACTTCGTCATGCGGTTGCTCCGCGATGCCGGGCTGCCCGACGGGGTGATCAACCTCGTCTACGCCGACCCGGCGCAGGCTTCCGACATCGCCCTGTCATGCCCCGATCTGGCCGGCGTGCATTTCACCGGCTCGACCGGGGTGTTCAACGACATCCTGCGCCGGGTCGGCGCTGGGTCCTACCGCAACTACCCCAGGGTGGTTGGCGAGACCGGCGGCAAGAACTTCGTCCTGGCCCACGCCAGCGCCGACCTTGCCGCCCTGACCACGGCGATCGTCCGGGGCGCCTTCGAATACCAGGGTCAGAAATGCTCGGCCGCCTCGCGAATCTTCATCCCGCGCCGCCTTTGGCCGGAGTTGCGCGACCGGCTCATCGCCGACATCGTGGCCATCCGCATGGGCGATGTGGCCGACTTCCGCACCTTCATGGGCGCGGTGATAGATGAGAAGGCCTGGACGCGCCTGGCCGGCGCCCAGCAGGAGGCGCGCGCGGCGCCCGGCGTGACCGTTCTGGCCGGCGGGACAGCGGACAAGAGCCGTGGCTATTTCGTCGCCCCCACCCTGTTGGAGGTGGACGATCCGCGCTCGCGGTTCATGCGCGAGGAGTTCTTCGGACCCATCGTCGCCGCGTACCTCTATGACGAAGACCGGTGGGACGACGTGCTGGAACTGATCGACAGGACCAGCGACTATGGCCTGACCGGCGCGGTGTTCGCCGCGGATGCCGCCGCCGTCGCCGCCGCCACGGATCGACTGCGCCACGCGGCAGGCAATTTCTACATCAACGACAAGCCGACCGGTGCGGTGGTCGGCCAGCAGCCGTTCGGCGGCGCGCGCGCCTCGGGCACCAACGACAAGGCCGGCTCGATGTGGAACCTCGCCCGCTGGGTCTCGCCGCGGACCATCAAGGAGACGTTCGATCCCCCGACGGATTGGCGCTATCCATCGATGGCGAAGAAATAAGGTGCTTCACCCCCGCCCGATGGCCGGATCGCTGAGACTGGGGCGGCCGGTTTCGAGGTGGCCGGCCAGTTGGCGCAGGAACACGCGGTCGGTGTCGCTGGTCACGGTCAGGTCGTACCAGGGGGCGGCGGGGTCGAGGCGCCAAACGTCCCGCGCCGAAGCGCTCGGCCCCAACCGGTATCGGCGCGGGCCGATTGCCAGGTAGTCGCCGGCCTTGACGGTCAGCAGGACGGGCGCATCGCTGGCGTTTCTCAAGGTGAGCGCCAGTCCGCGGCCAGGCGCGTCATGGCGCGCCTCTAACTCGGCCGCGGCGCCGGCCGCGCCGCCTCGGAAGCGGCGTAGAAAGCCGTTGGGGCCAAACACCGAGAAATCGTAGGCCGTCGCGCCGATCGGCAGGGCGTCGGCGAGCGTCTTCCCTGCCTCGACGGTGTAGAATCGGGGATCGCCGCTCGCCGAATAAAGGTTGAACGCAGCTCCCGCGGCGCCGTGGTTTTCAAACGTCAGGCGCAGTTGCTGGCGTAGACGGACGCCATGGACCTGCAGGTCGTAGGGGAGGGCGCGAGCCGGGCGGCGGCCCTTCTCCTGCCGGGGCAGGTTCTGGGTTTTCGGAACGGTCGGCCGGGGCAGCATGGCTGCTCGGTCGATCCGCGCCATGGCCCCGGCCGTATTGGGCAGCGCGGCCGGCCGACCTGTTCGCGGGCGGCGGAAATCGAACGCCGAGGTCAGGTCGCCGGTCAGGGCCCGGCGCCACGGGGTGATATTGGGTTCGGTGACCCCGAACCGCGCCTCGAGAAAACGGAGGACCGAGGTGTGGTCGAAGGTCTGTGAATTGACCCAGCCGCCTTTGCTCCACGGCGAGACCACCAGCATGGGAACCCGCGGGCCCAGTCCCACCGGCACGCCCATGTAAACTTCGCCGGCGACATCGACCGTACTCCTGCCGATGGAGGCGTCGGTGGCCGGCAGGGGCGGCGGCACATGATCGAAAAAGCCGTCGTTCTCATCGTAGTTGATCAAAAGCACTGTTCTGGCCCAGACGGCCGGATTGGCGGTGAGGGCGGCGAGCAGGCGGGCGGTCAGACTCTCGCCATAGCCCGGCGGACTGTCGGGGTGTTCGCACAGTCTGGTGGGCGCGACGATCCACGAGACCCGTGGCAACGCGCCGGCTTGGACGTCGCGGGTGAAGGCCGCCACCAGTGGCTCCCCGTGCGTCGTCGCCATGTTCTCGGCCGTCGATCCGGCCGCCCATGTACGGGCGCGTCGATGGAGTTCTGACGCGGGATCGAGTCCTCGAAACGCGCTGAAATAAGCCAGGGCGTTGTCGCCGTAGTTGTCGTATTCCTGATAGAGCTTCCAGGAGACGCCGGCCTGCTGCAGGCGCTCGGCGTAGGTGGTCCAGCCATAACCCTTGAAGCTGGCCCGATCGCGCGCCGGATCGGCGGTGTAGTTGCCGTCGTCGAGATTGGCTACCGCCTGACGGCCCACCTTACCCACTGCCAGCCCGCTCGTGCCGGTGAACAGGAACATCCGGTTGGGGTTGGTCGGCCCGAACAGCGAGCAGTGGTAGGCGTCGCAGATTGTAAAGGCGTCGGCCAGGGCGTAGTAGAAGGGGATGTCGTCGCGCGTGAAGTGGCCCATGGTCAGCGCACCCTTGACCGCGGGCCAAGCGTCGTAGTGCTTCCATTTCTCGTGCGAGCCTTTCCAGGAGTGGTCGAGACTCTGGAGATTCTGAGCGCTGGAGATGTCGGTGTTCAGCCGGAAGGGCAGAAGGGTTTCAGCCGATCCACGCGCCTTGGGCTGGAACCACACCGGCCGTCCGTCGGGCAGGGGGATGGGGCGGGGGTCGTCGAAGCCGCGCACCCCCCGTAGCGTCCCGAAGTAGTGATCGAAGGACCGGTTCTCCTGCATCAGGATCACCACATGCTCCACATCGGCGAGCGTCCCGGTCGCCCGATTGGCTGGCAGGCTCAAAGCCCTGGCGAGGGCCGCCGCGCCCGGCCCCGATCCCGCCGCCCAGCCGGCCGACGCCGCCGCCAGCCGCAGGAAATCGCGCCGCTCGATCTCCATCTCACCCTCCTTCGCGCGCCCACTATCGGCGGGCGCGGGCGGAATTAGCAAGCAGAGTCGAAGCTCCGCCGTCTCATATGTGCTGATCCCGGACACGGGGTTGACTTGGCAGCGCGATTGGGACCATTGCCGGCCCGCGCCCGTCACCGCCTTCGCGGCGACGGACCGTTCAACTGGAAGCCCGTAGAACCCCGATGCCTAGCGACAGTCCTGGTCCACCTAACGGGCCGCTTTAGGGTGTTCCGCCGCTCCTGAGTCTCATCAGGGCCTCGTGACAGCCGACGCGGCCATCACGAGACGAGCTAAATGGTCTTCCTCGCCTCCGAGCGGATGAACGGGCGCCTGCTGGTCAGGTTCGCGCGCGCGCGCCTGACGCCCAACCGCTACGATCTGATCGCCCTGGCCCTGATCGGAGCGGCGGCGGTGCTGGTGGTGCATGGAGCCCAGCAGATGGGGCTGCCGCTGGCCAATCTGCACACCGTCCCGGTGGTCCTCGATCCGGCCCGCCTGCCCGAATACGCCCTGCGCACTACGCTTCGCATGTTCGCGGCCATCTTCGCCTCACTGCTCTTCACCTTCGTCGTGGCGACGGTGGCGGCCAAGAGCCGCAAGGCCGAGCTGGTGATCATTCCCATGCTCGACATCCTGCAGTCGGTGCCGGTGCTGGGGTTTTTGACCTTCACCGTGACCTTCTTCATGGGCCTGTTTCCCACCAGCGAGCTGGGCGTCGAGCTGGCCTCGATCTTCGCGGTGTTCACCGCCCAGGCCTGGAACATGGCCTTCAGTTTCTACCAGTCCCTGCGCACCCTGCCCGGCGACCTGGACGAGGTCGCCCGCCAGTTCAACCTGTCACCCTGGCAAAGGTTCATCAAGCTGGAGCTGCCCTTCGCCACCCCGGCCTTGGTGTGGAACACCATGATGTCGATGTCCGGGGGCTGGTTCTTCGTGGTCGCCTCCGAAGCCATCACCGTGGGCAAGACCACCGTCACCCTGCCCGGTATCGGCTCGTGGATCGCTCTGGCCATCGAACGCCAGGACTTCACCGCCGTGGCCTGGGCGGTGGGGGCGATGGCGGTGGTGATCGTCCTTTACGATCAGTTCCTGTTTCGCCCCATCGTCGCCTGGGCCGACAAGTTCCGCTTCGAGCAGACCGCTTCCCAGGAGCAGCCCCAGTCCTGGTTCTTCGATGTCCTTCGTCGGACGCGCGTCTTTCGGCGCATCGCCGCGCCCTTCGGACGCGCCCTGGCGTCGCTCCCCAGGCCCACCCTGCCCAGGATTTCGCTCCCCAAACTCGGGAATGCCGGATCGGTCCGCTGGTTCGATCGCCTTTGGGTCGTCCTGGTAGTGATCGCGGCCGCGTGGGCGGCGTGGACCATCTTCCGCTATATCGCCACCACCCTCACGATCCACGACGCCCTGACCGCCACCGGCCTTGGGCTCCTCACCCTGTCGCGGGTTCTGGTGTTGATCGTCATCGCCAGCGCCATCTGGGTGCCCGTCGGGGTGTGGATCGGCCTTAGGCCCGCCTGGTCGCAGCGCATCCAGCCGGTGGCGCAGTTCCTGGCCGCCTTTCCCGCCAATGTGCTCTTTCCCATCGCGGTGATCGCCATCATCGCCTGGCGGCTGGATCCCAACATCTGGCTCTCGCCCCTGATCATCCTGGGGACGCAGTGGTACATCCTGTTCAACGTCGTGGCCGGGGCCAGCGCGCTTCCGGGCGACTTGAAGGAGGTGGCGGGCATCTTTCACCTGCGATCGTGGCAGCGTTGGCGCGATTTCATTCTGCCGGGCATCTTTCCATACTACGTCACCGGGGCCCTGACCGCTTCGGGCGGCTCGTGGAACGCCAGCATCGTCGCCGAGGTGGTAAGCTGGGGCCATACCCGCCTTGAGGCGGCGGGCCTGGGCGCCTTCATCGCCAAGGCGACCACGGCCGGCGACTATCCCCGCGTCGCCCTCGGCATTTCGGTGATGAGCGTCTTCGTCATCGCTCTCAACCGCTCCCTCTGGCGGCCCCTCTACGCCTACGCCGAAAAGCACCTACGTCTGGATTGAAGGACCCCTCCCCATGACCATGACCCTGGAACGGCCCGCCCAGACCGACGCCCCCCTCGTGGAGGTGAGGAGCCTCAAGCACGTCTACGGCAAGGGCGGCGGGGCCGGCCTGCTGGTGCTGGAAGACGTGAACCTCACCTTGAAGGCCGGCGAGATCGTCGGCCTGCTCGGCCGCTCGGGCTCGGGCAAGTCGACTCTGTTGCGCTCCATCGCCGGCCTGATCACTCCCACCGGCGGATCGGTGACGGTCAGCGACATGGCCGGCGACGATAGCGCCCATGGGGTGGCCATGGTGTTCCAGAGTTTCGCCCTCTTCCCTTGGCTGACGGTGCAAAAAAACGTCGAACTGGGCCTCGAAGCCCAGGGTGTGCCGGTCGAGGAGCGCCGCAAGCGCACCCTGGCCGCTATCGACCTCATCGGTCTGGACGGCTTCGAGAACGCCTATCCCAAGGAGCTGTCGGGGGGCATGCGCCAGAGGGTGGGGCTGGCCCGCGCCCTGGTTGTCCAGCCCTCGGTCCTTCTGATGGACGAGCCGTTCAGCGCCCTGGATGTCCTGACCGCCGAGACCCTGCGCACCGATCTTCTCGACCTGTGGTCGGAAGGCCGGATGCCGATCCGCTCGATCCTGATGGTCACCCACAATATCGAGGAGGCGGTCCTGATGTGCGACCGCATCCTGGTCTTCTCCTCCAATCCCGGCCGGGTGATCGCGGAGATCAAGGTCGATCTGCCGCAGCCGCGCAAGCGCCTGGACCTCCCCTTCCGCGCCCTGGTGGACGACATCTACGCCCGCATGACCGCCCGCCCCACCGGGCCGCCGATCCGCGATGGAAACTTCCCCGGCTCGGGACTGGGCATGGCCTTGACCCACGTCTCCAGCAACACCCTATCGGGCATGATCGAGGCCCTCGCCGCGCCCCCCAACCACGGCGCGGCGGAGCTTGGCGCCCTCGGCCGCGAGTTGCGGATGGAGGCCGACGAACTGCTGCCCATCGCCGAAACCCTGCAGCTCATGCGCTTCGCCGAGATCGAGGGGCGGACCATCCGCCTCACCCCCGCCGCCCGCCGCTACGCCGACGCCGCGGTAGACGAGCGCAAGCAGCTGTTCGCCCAACATCTGCTGGCCTATGTGCCCCTGGCCGCCCACATCCGCCGCGTCCTCGACGACCGCGCCTCGCACCAGGCCCCGGCCACCCGCTTCCGCGACGAGATCGAGGACTTCATGAGCGAGGCCTATGCCGAGGAGACCATGGACGCCATTGTCTCCTGGGGACGCTTCGCCGAGATCTTCGCCTATCACGAGGACGACGACCGCTTCAGCCTGGACGACCCGGCATAGGTGATTTGGAGGAACACATGGCGGAACATGGGAGCGGGGGCGGGACCGACCTGGTGGCGCGGGCCGGCTGGCTGCGGGCGGCGGTGCTGGGGGCCAATGACGGCATCCTTTCCACCAGCAGCCTCATCTTGGGCGTCGCCGCTGCGGCGGCGACGCCGCACACGGTGCTGATCACCGGCGCGGCCGGCTTGGTGGCCGGGGCCATGTCCATGGCGGCGGGAGAATATGTGTCGGTGAGCTCGCAACTCGACAGCGAAAAGGCCTTGTTGGCCCGCGAGCGGCGGGAACTGAAGGAGGACAGCGAGGCGGAACACCGGGAACTTTCGGCGATCTATGTCGAGCGCGGGATCGATCCCGAACTCGCGCCTCGGGTCGCCGATCAGCTGATGGCCAAGGACGCTCTGGGCGCCCACGCGCGCGACGAACTGGGCCTCTCCGAAGCGACGACCGCGCGCCCGGTCCAGGCGGCCTTCGCCTCGGCCGCTTCGTTCAGCGTGGGCGCCGCCGCGCCTCTGGCCATGGTGATCGCCTCCCCCGTCGGCCTGCTGACGCCCCTGGTGGCCGGCGCCTCCTTGGGCTTTCTCGCTCTGCTGGGCGCGGTCGGCGCCAAGGCCGGCGGCGCGGATGTCTGGCGCGGCACGCTGCGGGTGACCTTCTGGGGCGCCCTGGCTATGGCCACGACCTCTGGACTTGGCGCGCTTTTCGGTAGAATCGCCTGAACCGGGCCTCTCGCGCCGGTCATGGCCGAATCGACCGGACGAGTCCACAATGCGCCTGATCGGCCCCGCGCCACGGAGATTCTCGATGACCGACAGCCCCCCCCAGGCGGCTTCCGCGCCGCCGTCCAAACCCCTTTCTCTCGAGGCCTTCCGGAAAAGCCGCAAGCCGCTGCGCGACATCAACAAGGAGCACAAGGAAAAGCTCACGCCGCTGACCCGCTTGGCCGTGTGGATGACCGACCGGGTCGGCACCATGGGTTTCTTCCTGATCATCTTCGGCTGGACGGCCATCTGGCTCGGCTGGAACTTCCTGGTCCCCAAATCGGCGCGGTTCGATCCGCCGATGGGATTTGTCTTCTATCTGTTCCTCTGCAACGTGATTCAGATTCTGCTCATGCCGCTGATCATGGTGGGCCAGAACATTCAGGGCGCCCACGCCGAGGCGCGCGCCGAGCACGACCTCGACGTCAATGTGAAGGCCGAGAAGGAAATCGAGGTCATCCTCGAGCACCTGGAATACCAGAACGCCCTTCTTCTCCAGATGATGGAAAGACTGAACGTCAACGTCAAACAGGCGATCGGCCAGACGCCGGACGCCGGCCAATAGGCGAATCTGAAAAAGGGGGAGCGTTCGTGGCCGACCGTTTATGGGGTTCGATCGGCGCGGCCCTTGTCGCGGCGCTGGCGCTGCCCGCTATCGCCCAGGAGACTTCGGCCGCCCCGCCAGCCGCGCCCCCTCCCGACAAGAGCGGCTTTGCGCTGTTCAACCCCACCCCGGAGGCGGACCTGCGCGCCCTGTGCACCGACCGGCCGACCAAATCGACCTCGCCGTGCACGGTGGACGCTGGCCATTTCCAGATCGAATCCGACCTCGCCAACGTCACCGTCGATCGCAACAGCGGCGCGACCACCACCACCTGGCTGGCGACCAATCCGACCCTGAAGCTGGGGCTGACCAACACCGTCGATGTCGAACTCAACATCGTCCCGCTGGAGATCGTCACCGTCCGCGATCACGCGACCGGCCAGAGCAGCCGCGCCGGCGGGATCGGCGACCTCTTCGCACGTCTGAAGTGGAGCCTGCTGGGCGACGATGGCGGCCCAGTCGGCTTCGCGCTCGATCCCTACGTGAAGGCGCCCACCGCCACGGGGGGGATCGGTAATGGGGCGGTGGAAGCCGGGCTGGTCGCGCCCTTGAGCATCAACCTGCCGATGAACGTGCAGCTGGTGACCGATCCGGAGGTCGATCTGGTCAAGAACACCCGCGACTCGGGACGCCACCTCAACATCTCAAGCCTGATCGGCCTCAGCCGGCCGGTCAGCAAGGCGATCACCCTGTCGGCCGAATTGTGGAGCGACATCGACTTCGACCCGGCCGGGCGAACGACCCAGGTCTCCGCCGACTTCGGGGCCGCCTGGATTCCCGCCGCCCACCAGAACTTCCAG
>JBDTIW010000040.1:0-6600 GCA_039936215.1 Caulobacteraceae bacterium
ATCCGGTCAAGGATCTGGCCACCGGCAAGGTCGAGATCGTGTCGATGAACCACGGTTTCACCGTCGGCCGCGAGGGCCTGCCGGCGCGCCTCGTCGAGACCCACGTCTCCCTGTTCGACGGCAGCAATGCCGGTCTGGCCCTGACCGACCGCCCGGTGTTCTCGGTCCAGCACCACCCCGAGGCCTCGCCGGGACCGACGGACTCGCTCTACCTGTTCGAGCGGTTTGCCGCCATGATGGATGACAGTCGGCGCGAGCCGTGCCCGCCCGCTTCGAACCACGTCTTCGCCGCGCAACGAACCATCGGTCATGATTCATCGCTTGACCGAGGCCCCGGCCGGCGCGTCCAAAAACCGAGCGGGGTTTGAGCTATACCCGTCACAGGTCGTCGAATCGGAGAATTCGGCCCGACCCCCGCAGTTTCGCGGGAAGGTCTTCTCCAGCATGGGAAAAGGATTGTAGGGGCACCGACACCTTCTCCCGCGAGGGGAGAAGGGCGACGCAGGCTATATCCGTTCCGATCAGAAAGTGGCTTTGGCCCCGATCTTGAAGAAGCGACCGACGATGCCGGCGTTGGCCCAGGCAGGGTTGTATTGATAGCCGCCGTAGGTGGTGGGATCGAAGGGGGGCCGGGTGTTGAAGACATTGGACACGTCGAGATAGACTTGGACGTGCTCGGTCGCCTGGTAGGTGGCGTGCGCATCGACGTCGATGAAGTGATGCACGTTGCAGACGACCGGGGTCACCCCGTCGACATAGGTCGTCGGCACGCCGGTCGCCGCCGCGTCGGCGGCGCACTGGAACGCCGTGCCGGGCCCGGTCACGTCCTCGGCCGTCTGCGAATAGCCGGAGGTGTAGTAGGCGGTGGCGCTGAGGGTCGCCTTGCCGAAGGCGAAGGTGTTCTCCCAGTTGGCCCGCCACTTGGGCGTCCCGGACGCGGACGTGGTCTGGTAGGGGCCAAGCGTTCCGGCGTAGCTCTGGGTCGTGCCGTCGGCGAACGTCACTTGGAAGCGGTTGACGTAGGTCGCCTGCACCAAGCTGGTCCAGGTCACGCCCCAGGGCAGGCTCACGTTGGCGGTGGCCGCGAAGTCGAAGCCGTCGGCGAGCAGCGAATTCTGGTTGGCGAACCCGTATTTGATGAAGCCGGGCAGTACCATGGCGTTGGGAAGGTTCGGGTCGGCGAGGCCCGGGATCACCTGATAGCCGGGGGGTATCGGGGTTCCGGCAAAGTAGGCCGCCAGAGCGAGGTTGTAGTTGCCCGGCGCGATCACGTCGGTTTTCTTGATGTGATAATAGTCGGCCGAAAAGGAAAGCTGCTTGATGGGCTGGAACACGATGCCGGCGGTGAAGTTGGTCGATTTTTCCGGCTTCAGCCCGGCGGTGCCGACGGTGGTCAGGCCCAGGGAATAGTTCTGGCCGTAGCCGTTGTTGTTGTGCAGTTGCTGGAAGGCGAGCGGCGCGTTCAAGGTGATGAAGCCGGTCGTGGGCAGAGAGTTGGATTCGGCGAAGCTCGGGATCCGGAAGCCCTTCGAATAGGTGCCGCGGAACGTGATAATGTCATTGAACGGCTTGAACTTCGCCGCGACCTTGGGCGAGAAGTTGGACTGGCCGGTCGAATAGCGGTCGTAGCGGCCCGACACGTCGATGTCGAACTGCTTGACGATCGGCGCATCGAGTTCGAAGTAGGCGGATTCCACGTTGCGCGAGCCGATGGTCCCGAACGGGTTGATCGTGAAATACCGCTCCGTCGGGCCATTTTCGTCGCCGTTGGCGGTAGGATTGGTGACCTCTTCATAGCGCACCGCCGCGCCGACCCCCAATTGCAGGGGCCCGCCGGGCAGGGTGTAGAGATCCTTGGTGATGGTCGCCTGGAGCTGCGCCAGCTGGGAATTAGAATACTGCACGCTGGTCGGCGCGACGAAATCGCGCACCGCCTGGCTGTTCTGGCTCGGATCGACGAAATTGTAGGAGCCGTTGGCGACCACATCCAACAGGTGTTGGACGTAGATTTCGCCCGTCTGGGTGACCCTAAGATCGCTCTCCGAGAACGTCCCGCCAATGTCGTAGTGCCAATCGCCGCCGAAGGTCCCGTTCAGCCCGGCCGCGATGCGGTAGACCTGGGAAAAGTCTTCGGTGCTGGACGGGATATCCGACAGGCGAACCCGGATCTGCGCCAACTGCCCGGCGGCGGCGAAGGGATTGTTGGGGTTCAGCGTGCCGTTGGTGGCGTCGCAGTTGATCCCCGAAGCGCAGACGAACACCGGCAGGGCGAGATTGGTGGTGCTGAAGGTGGTCCCCAGGGCGCCCGGGGTCGTCTGCTGGCGAACCGAGCTTGGGGCGTTGGGGACGAAGACCGTGTTCTGATAGTAGTTGACCTCGGCGTAGGCTTGGGCGTTGGCGCCGACCGTCTTGGTCACCCGGCCGGAAATGCTGAACCGGTCGTCCCGGGGCGTGATGATGCCGTAGTCGTGAATGTTGTCCTGCTGGCACAGGGTCGCGCCGGTGACCCCGGTCGCCCCGGTATTGGCGACCTCGGCGGCCGTGATGGTGATCGGGGTGAGCTTGCCGCACCCGGCCGCGGTGTTGAGGATCTGCCAGTTGGCCAGCGGCGCCCCGGTCATGGCGTCCAGGGGACGCACCATCGCGACGATGTTGGAGCCGATGCCATTGAAGGAATTGTCGAACTGGAGTCCGTTGACGACGCTGTTGAGCTCACACGTTTGTCCGCCATTCAGGCTGGTTCCGCATATCTTGCTCAGGTCGGCCGAATTGTAGGGGTAGCCGCGGTCGCGGTTGCGGATCAGGCCGTCATGTTCGTACTCCACGCCGATGAAGACGTTGTAGCCGTCGCGGTTGAGATCGCCGTAGCCGGCGAGGGCGGAGAAACGCGATTCCGCCCCGCCCCCATACTGGCCGATGCCGCCTTCGCCGGTGACGGTCAGGCCCTGGTACTGCTTCTTGGTGATGATGTTGACCACCCCGGCGATGGCGTCGGCCCCGTAGGTCGAGGAGGCGCCGTCCTGCAGGACCTCGACCCGATCGACCATCACGTCGGGAATGGTGTTGAGGTCGACGAAGTTGCGGGTGCCGTCGTCGGCCAGGGGATAGTAGGCGGCGCGCAGGCCGTCGAACAGAACCAGGGTGGAGTTGGTGGTCAGGCCTCGAAGCGAGGCGCCCGACGCGCCGGCCGCGAACGCTCCATTGGCGGTGAACGAATTGGGCAGGGCCCCGGAATTGTTCCCGGACAGGTTCTGGATCGCGCTATCGAGGGTGGTCAGGCCACGCTTTTCGAGACTGTCGGCGGTGACGACCTGCAGCGGCGAGATCGAATCGACGTTCTGGTGGTGCAGGATCGAGCCGGTGACCACGACTTCGCTGACCGAGGCGGAACCGGCCGTCGTTGCCGCCGCCGCCGCCGTTTGCGCGAGGCCCTGGGCGGGCGCCAGGGCCAGGCCCATTGCGGCGGCCAGGGGCGCGACGGCCACCAGTGTGGAAGATGCGAATAAGCGCCGGCGTGACGTCATGTTGGTTGCAGCCCCTCGAAGGTGACGGATCGGGACGAATCGTGGCCCCAACCCGCCCAAAAACGAGCGAAAATTCGCTCGACGAAGGACGAACCTGTCTTTTCCGTAATGAACTGTCAACGCACGTTACGGCTCTGTAATGTGCGACGTGTTGTCCCCGTCGCATTTGAGCCACAGTCGGGCGGGGCTCCTGACAAGAAGGCGCAGCCTCGCGGACCGCGAAACCGGCGAGAATCAGGGTTTTCCGGCGCGGAGGCGCTCGTCGTGACAAGGGCGCGTTTCCGAGCGGAGCCTTGTGTTATGGCGGTGGAACGCGGCCCTGGTTGCCCAGGCAGCCCGCGCCGCTTTGTCGATAAAGGAGACCCCCGACATGAATTCCGCCGGCAGTTTCAGCGCCAGCTACCCGCAAGCCCGCGCCAAGTTCCGCGCCGCCGCGGCCGAAGCCGGCGGGACGCTGGCGAGCGTCGGTCATCCCGAGCGTGGACCCGACGGCGGCGATCTTTCGACCGACGTGGCCTGGTTCGGACCGCGCGAGGCCGAGCGCGTGCTGGTGATGATCGCCGCCACCCATGGGGTCGAGGGCTTCTGCGGTTCGGGGGCGCAGGTGGATTGGCTCACGCGCGGCGAGGCGGCGCGCCTGCCGGCCGGCGTGGCCGTGCTGATGATCCACGCGGTCAACCCCTACGGCTTCGCGTGGCTGAGGCGAGTGACGCACGAGAATGTCGATCTCAACCGCAACTGGATCGATTTCGCCGCCCCCCTCCCCGCCAACCCCGGCTACGACGCCCTGGCCGAGGCGATCTGCCCGGAGGCGTGGAGCGAGGAGGCCCAGGGCGCCAGCGCCGGAACGCTGGGCGCCTATGCCGCCGAGCACGGCTTTCCGGCCCTCCAGCAAGCGCTCAGCGGCGGCCAGTACGCCCATCCGGCGGGGATCTTCTACGGTGGCGCTGGGCCGACCTGGTCGCGGCGCACCCAGAGCGCCATTTTCGGCGAATGGCTCGGCGCGGCGGGCAAGGTCGCGGTGATCGACTATCACACCGGCCTTGGCCCCTGGGGCTATGGGGAGCAGATCGTCACCGAGCGGCGGGGAACCGCCGCCTTCGCGCGGGCCGCCGCCTGGTACGGCGGCGCGATCACCTCGCCGGCCGACGGCAGCTCAACCTCGGCCGACATCGTCGGCGACGGCCTGGCCGCCGCGCCCGGCCTCGTTCCCCAGGCCGAGGTCACCGGCATGGCCCTGGAGGTGGGGGTGCAATCGATAAACGAGACCCTCACCGCCCTGCGCGCCGACGCCTGGCTGCACGCCCACGGCGATGTGGCTTCCCCGCAAGGCCAGGCCATCAAGGCCCAGATGCGCGCCGCCTTCTTCGGCGACGCCGACGACTGGAAAGGCATGGTGGCCGGCCAATCCCTCCTCGCCACCCGCCAAGCGATCAGGGGACTGACGCGGTAGGCTACTCGTAGCGCGGGCATCCTGCCCGCCCTTGTCCCGAGCCATCAAGAGCGGGCTGGAAGCCCGCGCTACGGCGACGCACCTCACACCGGCGGCGCGCCGCGAGGCTCCCAGAGTTCCACCTTGACGCCGGCCGGGTCGATCAGCCAGGCGAATCGTCCGTATTCCTCGTCCTGGCGGCTCACCGGCTTGGCGTCGGGGGCCTTGGCCATGGCCAGCAGGCCATCGATGTCCTCGACGATCAAGTTGATCATGAAGGGTTGGGTGGTCGGACGGAAATAGTCCGTACCCGGCGGGAACGCCGCGAGATTGGTGAAACCGGTGTCGGGATGCTTGAACAGCGCCGCCTCGAAGTCCTCGAAGCGCACCCCCAGCACGTCACGGTACCAGGCCCTCCAGGCGTCCAGGTCGGGCGCCTTCAGGAACACCCCGTCCAGTCCGACGACCCTGGCCATGGCGACGCCCCTTTCAGCCCTACTTCATGCAGGTCAGCGGCGCCGCCGTCGTCAGGGTGGCTTCGTCGGGGAAGCTGTAGGCGCCGTGCAGAGCGGGCGACGGAGTCTGGCGTTCGAACCAGGGTAGGAGGGCCTCGGTCTGCAGGGTGTAGGTCTTTACCGTCCCGCCGCTTTGAACTGTCTGTTTCCAAAGCTGCTTTTTGGCCGGCGCGTTCTCCACCGCGTCGCCGACCTCGATGGTGCGCTGGAAGCAGCGGTTGTGGTTGAAGGCGTCGCCCCACAGCAAGGTCAGGCTGGTGATGAGCGGGTCGTGGACCACCTCGGCGATCTCATGGGCCAGGGTGGTGGCGTCGGGCGAGGGGACGGTGAAGGCGTCGTTCACCCCCTCCAGCCAGGAAGTGTAGGTATAGACCGTCGCGCTGGCCTTGTCCTGGGTATAGAAGAAGGCGTGATAGCCGAAGGCGCTGGCCTCCAGGGCGTTGTAGGTGACGAACACCATATAGGTCTGGGGCGAGGAGCCGCGCAGGGCGACGTTGATCGGCGCGTTTCGGCCCCTGTCGATGATGCTGCCATCCCTGATCACGCCCAGGAGGGCGCCGGACTTGGTCTTGATCACCCTCACCGTGCCCGGCGGGGCGACGATGTCGATGGGCGCGGCCACCGAGGGCGAGAAGAGCGTGTGCCAGGCGCGCGCCGCGTCGGGGAATTCGGTGCGCAGCATGGCGTCGGCGAACTGCAGATTGCCAGCCGCGTAGGGCGAGGCCTGAAAGATCGGGCTGCCCAGCATCGAGTTCACGGCGCGGGTCCCGTCGAACACCACGGGGTGGACGCCGTCCACCGAATAGTCGGAGACGGTCAGGCGGATCGGCACGATCACGGTCGGGATGACGGTGGTCAGGGGAGTGGTCGGGGCCGTTCCGACCAGGGTGTAGCCGTAGGTCTGGCCGGCGATGGAAAACGTCCCGCTCAAGGTCGGCAGGGTCCGCAGGGCGCCGGCGGCCAGCGCGCTTTTCAGGGCGTCCCAATCGGCCTTGGTCCGGAGGTTCACATCCAGCGGATGGTGATAGCCGGGGTTCAGCTTCACCGGCAGATCGACAACCGGAATGGGGGTCTTGAACGGGGTGTGCGCCAGGGCCGGGCCAGGGGCGCCAGCGATGGCGGCGCCGGC
>JBDTIW010000041.1:0-3766 GCA_039936215.1 Caulobacteraceae bacterium
GGCGCACGTTCAAGCTGGCCACGTCGCCCTCGAAGGCGATGGCGACGCCCCTGAGGTTCTCATCGACCATCTGGCCGGCCAGGGCGCCGAGCTTTTCGGCCAGGGCCACATAGGGGCGCAGCTTGGGGGCCTCGTCGGCGGTGATCGAGGGGCTGTTCAGGGCATTGGTCACCGCGCCGGTCAACAAATAGTCGCTCATCTGCTCGGCCACCTGCAGGGCGACGTTTTCCTGCGCCTCGCCGGTGGCGGCGCCCAGGTGCGGGGTGGCGATGAAGCCGGGGGCGCCGAAAAGGACGTTGGCCCTGGCCGGCTCCTCGGTAAAGACGTCGAAGGCGGCCCCGCCGATGTGGCCGCTCTCCAGGCCAGAGCGCAGGGCGCCCTCGTCCACCAGGCCGCCGCGGGCGCAGTTGACGATGAGGACGCCCTTCCTGGTCCGCGCCAGGGCGCCGGCGGAGAGAATGTCCCGCGTCTTGTCGGTCAGGGGGGTGTGGAGGGTGATGATGTCGGCGCGGGCCAGCAGATCGTCCAGCTCGACCTTCTCCACCCCGATCTCCACCGCCCGTTCGGGCGAGAGGAATGGATCGTAGGCGATCACCTTCATCTTCAGGCCGTTGGCGCGGTCGGCGACGATGGAGCCGATGTTGCCGGCCCCGATCAGGCCCAGGGTTTTGGCGTAGAGCTCGACGCCCATGAAGCGGTTCTTCTCCCACTTGCCGGCCTGGGTGGAGGCGTCGGCGGCGGGAAGCTGGCGGGCCAGGGCGAACATCATGGCGATGGCGTGCTCGGCGGTGGTGATGGAGTTGCCGAACGGGGTGTTCATGACCACGATGCCGGCGGCGGTGGCGGCGGGGATGTCGATATTGTCCACCCCGATGCCGGCCCGGCCGATGACCTTCAGGCGGCGAGCGGCGGCGATGACCTCGGCCGTGGCCTTGGTGGCCGAGCGGACGGCGAGGCCGTCGTAGTCGCCGATCGTGGCGATGAGGTCGTCTTTGGAAAGGCCGGGCTTGACGTCGGCGTCGCTGCCGCGCTGGGCGAAGATTTCCACGGCGGCGGGGGAAAGGGAATCGGCGATGAGAACACGGGGGGGCATGGGGTTGGTCCTTTGAAAGAGTAGATCGTCTAGACGAGCCCTCGCCCCGCGCTTGCGGGGAGAGGGTTGGGTGAGGGGTGTTTCCGTCGCGCCAGGCCCCCGGAGAGTCACATCATCGGCAGCGCCCCCTCACCCTGCCCTCTCCCCCGCGAAGAGCGGGGGCGAGGGTTGAAGAGAGGAATCGTCAGGCGGCGACCACCTCCGCCGAAACGGCGGCGAACGCCCAATCCAGCCAGGGGGTGAGGGCTTCGAGGTCGTCGGTATCGACGGTGGCGCCGCACCAGACGCGAAGGCCCGGCGGCGCGTTGCGGTGGGCGCCGATGTCCAGGGCGACGCCTTCCTTTTCCAGGAGCGAGGCGAGGCGCTTGGCGACGTCGGCCTGGGCGGGCGCCGGCAGAGCGGTCACCCGGGGATCGACGACCTTGAGGCACACCGAGGTGTTGGAGCGGGTGACGGGATCGGCGGCCAGGAAGTCGATCCACGCCGTCCGCTCCACCCACGCCCCCAGCATGGCGGCGTTGCCGTCGGCCCGGCGCTTCAGTTCGGCCAAGCCGCCGATGGAGGCGGCCCATTTGAGGGTATCGAGCCAGTCCTCCACGCACAGCATGGAGGGGGTGTTGATGGTCGAGCCCTCGAAGATCTCGCGGTCGACCTTGGCGTTCTTGGTCAGGCGAAAGAGCTTGGGCATGGGCCAGGCGGGGACGTGGCTCTCCAGCCTCGTCACCGCGCGCGGCGAGAGGATCAGCATGCCGTGCGCCGCCTCGCCGCCCAGGGCCTTCTGCCAGGAAAAGGTCGTCGCATCGAGCTTGGGCCAGTCGAGGCCTTGGGCGAAACAGGCGCTGGTGGCGTCGCACAGGGTGAGGCCGGCGCGATCCTTCGCGATGAAGTCGCCGTCCGGAACCCGCACCCCCGAGGTGGTGCCGTTCCAGGTGAAGACGAGGTCGGCGTCGGGGCGCACCTTGGCCAGATCAGGCAGGGCGCCATACGGCGCGTCCAGAACCTCGGCTTCGATCCGAAGTTGTTTGACCACATCGGTAACCCAGTCCTTGCCGAAGGATTCGAAGGCCAGGAGCTGGACGGGACGGGGCCCCAGCAGGGACCAAAGGGCCATCTCCATGGCCCCGGTGTCGGAGCCGGGGACCACGCCGACCAGATAGTCGTCCGGGACTTGCAGCACGGCGCGGGTCTGGTCGATGGCGGCCTTCAGGCGCGCCTTGCCGGCTCCCGAGCGGTGAGAGCGACCGAGAACCGCGCCTCGCAAATTTTCAGGGGACCATCCGGGCCGCTTGGCGCACGGGCCGGACGAGAACTCAGGGCGGGCCGGACGCATGGCCGGCTTGGCGGGGGTGTCCATATCGCTATCTCCCATCCTTGCAGATGGACTGCGCCCCGTTGGGAGGGCGTGGCCCGCCGCGCAAAGACCCGAGTCCGGCGCGCGGGGCAAGGGGAGATTTTCTGGGCGGACGCGGAGATTTTGCGCTTGGGTTAAACCGCCAGCACCACCTTGCCCACATGTGCTCCGCCTTCGAGCCAGGCGTGCGCCGCGGCGGCTTCGGCGAGGGGGAAGGCGCGATCGACGATGGGGCGCAGTTTGCCGGCCGCGATCCATGGCCAGACGACGCGCTCGACCTCGCCGGCTAGGCGGGCTTTTTCGTCGGCGGAGCGGGGGCGCAGGGTCGAGCCGGTGACGATCAGGCGCTTTTGCATGACCTTAAGAATCGGAAGTTCCACCGTCCCGCCGCCTTGCGAAGCGATATGGACCAGGCGACCGCCGGTGTTCAGAGCCTCGAGGTTCTTGGGAAAATAGGGGCCGGCGACCATGTCGAGGATGACATCGGCGCCGCCGGCCGCCTTGGCGACGGCTTCGAAATCCTCGGCGCTCGTGTCCACCGCGATGTCGGCCCCGAGCTCCAGCGCCTTTGCCGCCTTGTCCGGGCCGCGGGCGGTGGCGATGACGCGGGCCCCGGCCGCCTTGGCCATCTGGATGGCGGCGACCCCGATGCCGGAGGTGGCGCCATGGACCATGAAGGTCTCGCCGGACTTGAGGGCGCCATGTTCGAAGACGTTGGCGTAGACGGTGAAGGCGGTCTCCGGCAGGCCGGCGGCCTCCACGAAATCGAGGCCGGCCGGGACCGGCAGGGCGTGGCGGGCGTCGCAGACGGCGTATTGTGCATACCCCCCGCCGCCCAGCAATGCGCAGACCCAGTCGCCCGCCTTCCAGCGTCCGGACCCTTTCATCACCTCGCCGGCCACCTCCAGTCCCAGGGTGGCGGGCGCGCCGGGCGGCGGCGGATAGAAGCCCAGCCGCTGCAGGATGTCGGGCCGGTTGACCCCGGCCGCCCTGACCGCGATCAGGATCTCGCCGGGGCCCGGCGTGGGCCTCGCGATCTGGACGGCCTCAAGCGCGTCGGCCGTCCCCTTGCCGCCTTTCACCGCGATGGCGTTCATGGTGGGCTGCGTCATGGGTTATGTTCCCGATCTTGCGCGCCGGCCGGCGCTCGGGTCAGATAGCGCCCCTCTGGGCGGCGGGCAAAGGGAGAGCGGCGCCATGACCGATGAACCGGCGGAGGCCAGGCGCCAGCGCGGCCAGGCCCTGATCGAGGCGGCGCGGGAGGATCTGGAACTCTATGGGGTCGGAGAACTGGCCGAGCGCATCGCCGCCCTGGAGGCGGA
>JBDTIW010000042.1:0-7510 GCA_039936215.1 Caulobacteraceae bacterium
GGCCACAAGGTGCGCGTGCTGGAGCGGCGCGGCGTGGTCGGCGGGGCGGCGATCACCGAGGAATTCCATCCGGGGTTCCGCAATTCGACAGCCAGCTATTCGGTCAGCCTGCTCAATCCCAAGGTCATCGCCGACATGGCGCTGGCCCGCCATGGCCTGCGCATCGTCATCAGGCCCTTGTCCTATTTCGCTCCGGCCGAGAATGGCGGCTATCTGATCCTCGACAAGGATCCCGCCCGCTCGCGCCGCGAGGTGGCGAGGTGGTCGGAAAGGGACGCGGGGCGGCTGGACGCCTTTCACGCCCGGCTGAACAAGATCGTCGATCTCCTGCGCGGGATCCTGCTGCAAACCCCCTACAACGCCGGCGCCTCGCCGCGCGACCTGTTGACCGGCCTTGGGCTGGCGAACAAGGTGCGCAAGATGGGGCTGCAAGGCCAGGGCGACCTGCTGGACCTGTTCGGCAAGAGCGCCGGCGACCTGCTCGATAGCTGGTTCGAGACCGACGTCTTGAAGGGCCTGCTGGGCTTCGACGCCACCATCGGCAATTACGCCAGTCCCTATACGCCGGGCTCGGCCTATGTGCTGATCCACCACGTGTTCGGCGAAGTGAACGGGGTCAAGGGCGCCTGGGGCCACGCCATCGGCGGCATGGGCGCGATCACCCAGGCCATGGCGGGCGCCTGTCTGGAGGCCGGGGTGGAAATCTCCACCGACGCCCCGGTGCGCGAGATCGCCATCGCCGGCGGCAAGGCGCGGGGCGTGGTGCTGGGAGACGGAACCCACCTGGAGGCGCGGATGGTGGTCTCCAACCTCAATCCCAAGCTGCTGTTCGGCAAGCTGGTCGCGCCGCAACATCTGCCGGCGCCGTTCAAGGATCGCATGGAGGCCTGGAAATGCGGCTCGGGCACGTTCCGGATGAACGTGGCGCTTTCCGAGCTTCCGAATTTCACCTGCCTGCCGAGCGCCAGCGTGGCCGAACACCACGGGGCCAGCATCGTCATCGCCCCGTCGCTGACCTATCTCGACCGGGCCTTCATGGACGCGCGCCGGTTCGGTTGGGCCAAGGCGCCGGCGATCGAGATGCATATTCCGAGCGTCCTCGACGATTCCCTCGCGCCCGCCGGCCGGCATGTGGCCAGCCTGTTCTGCCAGCAATTCGCCCCGAGCCTGCCGGACGGGACAAGCTGGGACGACCACCGCGAGGCCGCCGCCGATCTGATCGTCGATACCGTGACCGCCCATGCCCCCAACTTCAAAGGCGCCATTCTCGGCCGCATGGTCCTCTCGCCGCTGGATCTGGAGCGCAAACTCAGCCTGACCGGCGGCGACATCTTCCACGGCGCCCTGACCCTCGACCAACTCTACAGCGCCCGTCCGGCCCTCGGCTACGCCGACTATAGATCGCCGGTCGCCGGCCTCTACATGTGCGGGTCGGGAACCCACCCCGGCGGCGGCGTCACCGGCGCGCCCGGCCACAACGCGGCGCGGGAGATTTTGCGGGATTTGGGAAGGAGAAGGGCGCGGCGTTCAAGGGCGGCCGCTTGATGTTTGATGCGTGATGCCATACTCTGTGATGGGAGGACATGACGATGCGAACGACCTTGGCCATAGATGACGACGTGCTGGAAGCGGCGCGCGACATGGCTTCACGACAAAGCAAGAGTATCGGCGAGGTGATTTCGGGGCTGGCGCGCAATGCTCTGCGACCCAAGAAGTCCTCGCCGACCATGCGCAACGGCATACTCTTGCTTCCCGACCGCGAGGATGCCCCGCCGGTGACGATGGAGTTGGTGAACAGGTTGCGCGACGAAGAATTCTGAAGTGATCTTTCTTCTCGACGTCAACGTCCTGATCGCCCTCTTGGATCCGGCCCACATCCACCACGAACCGGCTCACCGATGGTTCGCGCGGGAGGGCGCCGCATCCTGGGCGACCTGCCCGCTTACGGAAAACGGCGCGCTGCGCATCATGGGCGGATCCCGCTATCCCAAATCCCCAGGAACGCCCGCCGTGGTGGCCCCGAGTTTGCTCAGCCTGCGCTCCCTCCCGGGCCATCAATTCTGGCCCGACGATATCAGCCTCTTGGACAGTCGATTGTTCGACTCCTCACGCCTTCTCCGGTCCGATCAGATCACCGACAGCTACCTCCTGGCTCTGGCCTGCACGAAAGGCGGAAAGCTGGCGACCTTCGATCGGCGCGTCGTGACGACGGCGGTTCGAAGTGGCCAGTCGGGCTTGCACTTGGTCGGATAGGGGACGGCCGAAGCTATTGGGAAGGCGCGACCCATCAAGCCGCCTCGTCCCGCATCGCCCGCCGGGCGGCGGCGGCGAGGAAGCCGGACCGGGTAAAGCCCTTGGCTTCGGCGTAGGCGTCGATCTCCCGCAGGGCGTCCTCCGGTAAGGTGATGTTGACGCGGATCGCTCGGGTCGGCTGACGGATCGTGTCCACCAGAATCGCCACCCCGTGCCGATTTTCCGGGTCCGACATGACCGCCTCCAGCGAGGAGGGGGCGGGGATGGGCAGCCCATCCTCGGCCATGCCTTCGATGTGGAAGGCCAGGGCTTCCTCCGCCATCCCGCGCGCCTCGTCCAGATCGACGCCGGCGGTGACACAACCGGGAAAGTCGGGGAACGACACCCCGTAGTCGCTGTCGGCGTCCTTGTGGATCAGGCCGATGTAGGTGCTCATGGCGGTGACCTCAGTCGCAGGCCGGACTGCCTCTCCATGGAGAGAAGCGTTCCGATGGGAATATCCTTCTTCGGGTGAACGACCGTGACGCGTCCGGATTTATCGGGGTGACGAAATTGCCTGTGCGAGCCCTTTTGGGCCACCTCGATCCACCCGGCCGCCTTGAGAAGGTGTATCACTTCGCGGCTCTTCATGTGTATTTATGGGTAGGACGAAATCGTTCGTCAACCGCCGGGCGCTACCGATCGGGCGCGACCCTCGCGTAAAGCGCCTGGTCCCAGTACCGCCCCTTCCAAAAGCCGTAGCCGCGCATCACCCCTTCCAGCGCAAAGCCGTGGCGCTCCAGGAGGCGGCGGGAGCGGTCGTTGCCGGGGGTGACCAGGGCTTCGAGGCGGTGGAGGGCGAGGCGGCGGAAGGCGAAGTCGATCAGGGACGGCAGGAGGGTCGCCATCACCCCCTTGCCCCACCAGACGTGGGCGAGGTCGTAGGCGATTTCGCCCCGGCGGCCGCGCTCGACGACGAGGCGGTTGAAGCCGCAGGTTCCGACAAAGGCCCCGCCGGCGCGCTCGCGGATCGACCAGCGCAGGGCGGCGCCCAAGGCCCGCAGGCCTTGCGCCCAGACGACGATGGCCTCGGCCTCGGCGAGGTCGGTCAGGGGATCGATGTCCATGAATTCCACCACGCGGGGGTCGGCGAAGTGGACCAGGAGGGCCGGGGCGTCGGCGGGCTCGAGGGGGCGCAGATCGAAGGCGCCGACGGCAAGGGCAAGATCGCCGGCCAGGTCGGGATCGGGGGCGATCACGCCGCGTCGCGGCTCAGGCGCAGCAGGGCGATCAGGCGGGCGCGGGTCGCGCCGTCAGCCACCCCGTCGAAGCGGTTCTGGACGAAGTGGCGCTGGAAGGCGGTGACGATGGTCGTCGTGGCCTCATCGTAGCGGCCGGTGGGCCGGCAATCGTAGCCGAGGCTTTTGAGGGCGGCTTGCAAGGCCAGGACGCCGGGACCCTCGGCGCCGAGGGTCAGCGGCGCGCCGGGGGCCGGCGGCGGCGCGGCCCACAGGCCATGGCCGGCGCGGGCGAGGCGGTCCCAGGGAAACAGTTCACCCGGATCGGTCTTGCGATCCGGCGCGACGTCGGAATGGCCGAGGATGCGTTCGTCGGGGATGGTCCAGCGCGAGCGGATGTCGGCCACAAGGTCGACCAGGGCGGCGATCTGCGCCTCGGGAAAGGGGCGATAGCCGAATTCATGGCCGGGATTGACCAATTCGATACCGACGGAGGCGCCGTTGATGTCCTTGGCCCCGGCCCAGAAGGAAACGCCGGCGTGCCAGGCGCGGCGGGCCTCGGGAACCAGGGCGAACATCCGCCCGTCCTCTTCGATCAGGTAATGGGCCGAGACCCTGGCGGCCGGGTCGGTGAGGCGGGCCAGGGCGACTGCGCCGCTCGCCATGCCGGTATAGTGCAGGACGATCATGTCCGGCGGGGCGAGGCGGGCATTGAAATTGGGCGACGGGGCGGGAATGGGGGTCATGCGGCGCGATTTTCGAGCAACGATACCAGGGACATGAGGCGGGCCGGCATGGCGCCGCATTAGGACGCGCGCCGGGTACGGGCAAGAGCGCGCTTGGGGGCGGCGCGGCGGCGTGGCAGGATGGGGCCATGACCCTGAGCGCGAGCCAGGACACGGAGCGCGCGGCGGTTCGCCCGAACCAGGCCGTCGAATTTCTGCGGGTGGTGCAACAGCATCACATCCAGTTGTCGTCGATGGCCGATTTCAAGGCCAATGTGCTCCTGGGCGCGAGCCTGCTGATCTTCGTCACGTCGCTGAAGGAGGCGCGCGACGGACGCGCCTCCGCGCCGCTGATTGTGCTTATGGCGACGGTGTTCGTCGCCGCCTCCCTGGCGGTGCTCGCCATGCTGCCGATGACGTCGCGGCGGCCCCATCCGGAATCCAACATCCTGTTCTTCGGCGTCTTCGCCACGCTGGAAGAGGGTGAATTTCAATCCCGGATGAGAGAGTTGCTACACAATGACGAGCTGTTGCACCAAGCGATGGTGCGCGACATCTATCAACTAGGGTGAGTGTTGCAGACAAAGAAGTACAAACGCCTGAGGCAAGCCTACCAAGTGTTCTTCGCCGGCCTGATGTTGTCGGGCTTGACGCTGGCGGCCCAGTTGGCGGGCCGTCTTTTCTGACCGGCCGCCCCGCGCGTTCCTAGGCCAGTCCGCGCACGCCGAGCGGCCAGGTCGGCGGCGACAAAGGTTCCGCGGCGATCAGCAGGAAGGCGCCCAGGCCGCCGGGCCGAATCGCGTGCGAGCGGCCCGCCGCGATGAGCTGGAAGTCCCCCGGACCCAGGGGGATGGGGCGACCATCCAGATCCAGGACCATCTGGCCCTCGAGCATCAAGACCGCCTCGTCGTGGTCGAAGTGGCGTTCGGGCGCCAGGCCGCCCGCCTCGACGTTCAGAATCTCGAGCCTGGCGTCGCCGATCCGGGCCAGAGGATCGGGCCGCCGGCCGCCGGCGCGAGCGGCGGCTCGGCGCGCGAGGTTGTCGGCCCGCCCCGGCGGACCCGCCTTGCGCGTCCGCCGCGCCGCCGCCCGCCGCGTCAGCCAGCTTTGCAGCGCCTGTGCCCAGCCAAAAGGAACATCGCCGTGTAGCCTCATCGCCTCTTCCATCGTAAACTCCTCTTCGATCGCCCTTTTTGCGTAGACGAATATGCGTGGTTCTCGGCGCCGATGACAAACCGGTTCTCCTGCTCTATACATAAACACCGCTTATGTCAGATCCGCTCGCCAGCCTGCCGCTCAGCGCCATTCGCGTGTTCGAGGCGGCCGCGCGCCTGAGAAGCTTCACCCGCGCCGCCGAGGAGCTCGGCATGACCCAGGCGGCGGTGAGCTGGCAGGTGAAGGCCCTTGAGCGGCGGCTGGACCAGGCGCTGTTTCGCCGTCTGCCGCGCGAGGTGGTTTTGACGAGCGCCGGCGAGCGCCTGGCCCGGGCGGCGAGCGAGGCGGTCGGCCTGTTGCGCGCCGCCCTGGCCGACCTGACGCAGACCGGCGAAGGGGTGCTGGCCATCACCGCCCTGCAGTCCCTGGCCACCCAGTGGCTGGCCCCGCGCCTGGGCGCCTTCCAGCTGGCCCATCCGGCGATCGCGGTGCGCCTGGAGACCAGCGGCCAGGTGGTCGATCTGGCCCGCGAGCCCTTCGACCTGGCGCTGCGCTCGGGGGCCGGCGACTGGCCCAGGTTGGAGAGCCTCTACCTGTTCCCCTCCCATATCACGCCCCTTTGCGCGCCGGCCTTGCGCGACGCCTTGGGCGGCCTAGCGGCGCCCGCCGACCTGTTGGCCGCGCCCCGGGTCGGTCTGGACGAGGAATGGGCGGCCTGGTTCGCCAGGGCGGGAGTGGCGGCGCCGCCCGCCCAGGACGTGCCGCGCCTTTCCGCCGACCTGCAGACCATAGAGGTCGCCTCGGCCCTGGCCGGCCAGGGGGTGGCGCTGGGTTCGCCCATCCTGTTCGCCGGGGAAATCGCCCAGGGCCGGCTGGTCCAGCCCTTCGAGATCACCTGGACCCGCAAGGCGGGCTATTGGCTGGCCTATCCCAGGGACCGCAGCCGCGCCGCCAAGATCGCCGCCTTCCGCGACTGGCTGCTGGCCGCCGTCGCCGCCGACCCGGTGACGGCCCGGTACGGGCGCGATGGAGCGATGTGAGCTTGGTCAGGCCGGGCGTTGGGCGCCGTGGCGGATGTGGGCGATGACGACACCGGCGTCCGTGACGCGGTAGCGAACGATATAAGGAGGGACGATGGTCAGTTCGCGAAACCCTCGGCCCGCCAGTCGCCCGCGGTTCGGCTGAGCTTGCAGACTCTCGCCGGCGGAACGCAACCGAGCCGCCATGCGCTGAGCGGCGAGCGGGCTGAACTGGCCAATGTAGGCGCGAATCGAGTCAAGATCGGCGAGCGCGCGCCGGGACCAGACTACTTGAACCAAGACGCGGGCGCGGGCTTTTCGTCAGGCGTCCCCCAGGTCTCAAGCCAAGCCGCGACCTCCTCGTGGGGAACGACGCGGCCTGCTTCAATGTCCGCCAGGGCTTCCGCCTCGGCGGTCGCCTCGGCTTGTTCATCGACCTCGTCGAAGATGGAGGGTTCGGGCTTGGGCATGGGATCAGCCTAGCATAAGACCGCCGCGCCGGCCAAACAGCCGCCCCGGCGCGTCGCGCCTCACGGCGCCTCGCCGAACGACAGGGCCTCGTAGCGGCGCAGGTGGTGGTCCACGGAACCGAACTGGCCCTCTATCATGGTGGCGCGCTTGAAATAGTGGCCGATGGCCATCTCCTCGGTCATGCCCATGCCGCCGTGCAGCTGGATAGCGTTCTGGCCGACGAAGCGGCAGGCGCGGCCGATCTGGACCTTGGCGGCGCTGGCCGCCTTGGCGCGCTCGGCGGTCGCTTCGCCCAGCTTGACGTGAGCCATATAGGTCATGGAAACCGCCTGTTCGACCTGCATGAACATGTCGACCATGCGGTGCTGGAGAACCTGGAAGGAGGCGATGGGGGCGCCGAACTGGCGGCGCTGCCTGGTGTAGTCGAGGGTCCCCTCGTGCAACTTGCGGAGCACGCCGCAGGCCTCGGCGCAGGTGGCGGCGATGGCCTCGTCCACCACCCGTTCAATGAGGGGCAGAGCGTCGCCTTCGCCGCCGATCAGGGCGTCGGCGCCGAGGGTTACTCCTTCAAACACGATCTCCGAAGCGCGCCGGCCATCCACCGTGGGATAATCGCGGGCGCTGACGCCCTTGGCGTTCCTGTCGATCAGGAACACCGACACTCCGCCGG
>JBDTIW010000043.1:0-2640 GCA_039936215.1 Caulobacteraceae bacterium
TGCCCCCATCCACCGGCGTCTTCCATACGCCGACGATGCCGGGGCTGGACGGGGCGGCGGCCAGCGCGGCCGCCAGAGCGAGGGCGTGTATCATCGACAATCTCCGCGCGTGGCCGGGCGCCTGGAAGGTTCGAGTTCAACTCTATACCGTCTGGCCGAAAAGGGGTGGCTCGAAACCATCGATCGAAGGATCGTCGCATGACCCTCACCGTGGATGGCGTGTTCAAGCACTTCGGACGCTATCGGGCCCTCTCCGGTGTATCCCTGGAGGCGCGCGACGGCGAGTTCCTGGCTTTGCTGGGACCATCGGGTTCGGGCAAGACCACCCTGCTTCGCGTCCTAGCCGGCCTCGAGAGGCCCGATAGCGGCGGCGTGTTCGTCGATGGAACCGACTTTCTCGGGCTAAGCGCGCGGGAGCGTCGGGTGGGGCTGGTGTTCCAGCAGTACGCCCTGTTCCGTCACATGACGGTGGCCAGGAACATCGCCTTCGGCCTGGAGGTGCGCCCGGCCAGGTCACGGCCATCCCGCGCCGCCATAGGAGCCCGGGTCGAGGAACTGCTCGCCTTGGCGCGGATCGAGGGTCTCGGCGGCCGCTATCCCGCCCAGCTTTCCGGCGGCCAGCGCCAGCGAGTTGCCGTCGCCCGCGCCCTGGCGGTGGAACCGCGCCTGCTGCTGCTCGACGAACCGTTCGGGGCCCTCGACACCAAGGTGCGCAAGGAATTGCGAGCTGAACTGAGGCGCATCCACGACGCCACTGGCGTCACCACCGTTCTGGTCACCCACGATCAGGAGGAGGCCATGGCCCTGGCCGACCGGGTGGCGCTGATGAACCGCGGTCGCATCGAGCAGATCGGCGCGCCGCACGAACTCGACGAGACACCCGCTACGCCTTTCGTGTTCGAGTTCCTGGGCGAGTGCAACCGCCTACCCTGCGTGGTGGGGGGCGGCGTCGCCCGCTTCGAAGGCTTCGCCGCACCGGTGATCGGCGGTGAGGGGCGGGCCGGCCAGGGGGTGGCGCTGTTTCGGCCCTCCGATACGCATCTGGCCGGCGGCCCCGTCGGCGAGGGCCTGCCGGTGCGCGTGGTCGAGGCGCGCGGTCGAGGCGCGGTACGCGCCGTCGAATGCCAGGCCCTCGGCGGCCATCGTCTGACCGCCGAACTGCCCGAGCACTTGGCCATCCACTTCCAACCCGGCCAGCGGGTGCGCCTGACCGCCCGCCGCGCCATGGTCGATTTCGCGCCCGGCGCGGCGGGCGGGGTTGAAACACCGGCTCCGGCCCGCGAGCGCGCTTGACCACAACAACAGCAACGAGGGGATATTTATGTCACGTCAAACATCCATCAACCGCGCCGCCCTGGGCGTGGGCGTGGCCCTCGGCGTCATGCTCGGCGCCGCGGCCCAGGCCAAGCCGGTGAAGCATCATCACACGGCGCCGGCCGGCCCGAGCGCCGCGGAGGTGGCGCTGAAGGCGCGGGTCGATACTCTGCAGGCTCAGGTCCATGCTTTGGAGGGCCGGCTGGACGCCCAGGCGACGGCGCAGCAACAGACCTTGGCTCAGGCCCAGGCGGCGGCCACCCAGGCGCAAGCCGCCGAGGTTCAGGCTCAGGCGGCGACGACCCAGGTCCAGGCGGCCCAGACGCAGATCGAGACCCTGCCTGGCGAGGTCAAGAGCGAGGTGGCGGCGGCGACGCCCAAGCCCGGCTGGTGGGCCGACACCAAGGTTGGTGGCCGGATGTTCGCCGATGTCAGCGGTATCAACAACTTCTCCAACGGGGTGCGCCAACCCAACAGCGGCGTCGACTATGACATCAAGCGGCTCTATCTCTCCGTCGATCACCGCTTCAACGACACCTTGTCGGCCAGTGTGACGACCGATTTCATCTACGACAGCACCGCCAAGGCCACCCAGCTGTTCATCAAGAAGGCCTATCTGCAGGCCAAGCTCAATGACGCCCTGATCTTCCGGGCCGGGGCGGCCGACCTGCCGTGGGTGCCGTTCGCGGAAAGCCTTTACGGCTACCGCTATGTGGAAAACACCCTGATCGACCGCACCAAGTTCGGGACCTCCACCGACTGGGGCCTGCACGTCCTGGGAACCTTGCCCGGCGGCATCCTCAGCTACCAGGTCTCGGTGGTGGACGGATCGGGCTTTAAACAGCCGGCCACCGGCACGGCCAACCGCACCGATTCAGTGGACGTGGAAGGCCGCGTGAGCGCCACCTACGACCACTTCACCGCCGGGGTGGGCGGCTACGCGGGCAAGCTCGGCCACGACGTGGTCGGCACGCCCACCTACAACACCGCCGAGCGCTTCGACGCCCTGGTCGCCTATGTGAACGACCGGTTCCGGCTCGGTGGCGAATATTTCTGGGCCAAACACTGGAACGACGTGACCCAGCCCAACACCCTGCTCACCAACACCTCCGACGGCTATGGCGCCTTCGGATCGTTCAATTTCACCGACAAGATCGCCGTCTTCGGCCGCTACGACTATGTGAAACCCCAGAGGACCACCACGCCGTCGTTCCACGACAACTATTTCAACGTCGGCGTCTCCTACAAGCCCATCAAGCCCCTCGACTTCGCCCTGGTCTACAAACGCGACAGTGTCCTCAACGGCCTGCTCAGCACCTCCAACGG
>JBDTIW010000044.1:0-7197 GCA_039936215.1 Caulobacteraceae bacterium
GGGCCGGGTTCCATCGCCGGCCGCCGCGCCAGCAGCCAGATGTAGTGGCCGCCGGGAGTCGCCATGAGCGCCCAGGCGTCATCGTCGGCGTGGTCGAGAATCCAGTATTGCTGATGGATGAGGCCGCCCAGGAAACTCATCGTGAACCGGGCGTTGGCGCTGCCGGGCAGAATGCGGGCCTTGGTCCGCAGGACACGGCTGGGCCCCGTCGGCGAGCCCTGGTGACAGGTCTCCACCACCGCAAAAACGCCCGCGGAAAGGGCAGAGAAATCGCTGGTGTCGCCCCGGCAACCCTTTTGCCTAGCGTTGGGCGTGCGCGCGATCTCGTACCAGCGGCCGGAATAGAGTTCACTCGACACCGGCTTTCTCGGCGCCGGCGCGCCGGGGATCGCCGAGCCGGCGGCAGGGAAGGCGGCCAGGGCAAGGCAGATGGCGACGGCGTTCATCGACGATCCATGGAAGCGACGCGGCTCAAGTCTCAACGCGCAAACGCCCCGCCGGAGTTCCGGCGAGGCGCCCATCGAGCTCAAATCGCCTTCGAAAGGAAGGCGGCGGCTATTCCGCCGCGATCCTGAGCGGCGAGGCGGAACGATCACGGAAGTTGATCGTCTTCAAATAGGCGATGCCGTCCTCGGCAATGGCGTCGCCGACCATGCCGTCGCCCTCGCCCTTCAACTCGTCCATGTCCACGTAGATGGCGTAGAAGGCCCGGGTGCGCTCGGTGATGATGCCGGCGTTGAGCAGGGTCTTGATCAGCACCCGGAAGATGTTGGTGGCTTCCTTCATGTCCTCCCGGCGGGCTTCGTCGGTGGCGATTTCGGCGAATTCGGCGATCACCCGGTCGGGGTCGAGGCCGAACTCCTCATAAAGGTCGCGTTGCTCGCTGGGGGCGACGAGGTTGAACAGCAGGGTCTGGAAGCAATGCGCCGCCCAGTCCTCGATGACGTTGTGCTCCTCGGCGCTGAGATGGGGCACCGTGCGGTCGGCCCAGATCTTGCCGAACTTGTGGTGGAAGGCCTCGTCGGTCATGACCAATTGCATCAGCTTGCGGCCCAGCGGATCGTTGAGCTTCTGATAAAAGGTGGCGAAGGCGCCCATGGCCAGGCCCTCGACCAGCATCTGCATGCCGACGATCTTCTTGTAGACCTCCGGCGAGGCGATGATTTCCACCAGCAGGCTCTGCAGCACCGGACTGCACCGGGCCGGCCGGCCCCAGCGCGCCTTGATGTATTTGGCGAAGGCGGTGACGTGGCGAGCTTCCTCACGGGTCTGGTTGGCGGCGTATTCCTGCGCCCCCTGATCGTAGAGGACGTGGCAGAGGGACGCCGACAGGTTCAGGGCGCCCTGTTCGCCGTGCAGGATGGAGGAGAAGCTGCGCAGGGTCTGCTGATTGATGAAGCGAACCCGGTCCTTGGGGTCCGAGAGCTTTTCGGAGACATATTTGGTTTGCAGCGCGACGACCATGTCCTCGGGCAGCAGCGCCTCGTTCTCCATGTCGAAGGGCTCGTCGAAGTCGATGTACTTCTTGTCCAGCGGATCCCAGAAATGGTCGTGGGTGGCGGCGATGATCTTGTCGAAAGCCGTCGAGCGATTCCCGTAGCGGTCCAGATTGAGCATGGACTCGAAATCGTCGGGCGAGACGGCTTCGTACATGACGTCCTTGGTGATGTTCCCATCGGCCACGGCGGTATCTCCCAATGTCTGCGTCTTTGCGTGACCTTGCCGACCCGGCGGGACCGAGTCAAGAAAAATGACGGGGGCGTCACCAATTTTTTGAGCCTCCTCACTGATCTCCTTTCAAGACATGGCGCTACACCGTGACCTGGGCGCCAAGCTCCACCACCCGGCCGGGGGGGATCTTGAAGAAGTCGGTGGGGTTGGCGGCGTTCTTGGTCAGGAAGATGAACAACCGGTCCTGCCAAAGCGGCATCCCCGATCGCGCGTCCGGGACGATCGAGCGGCGGCCGAGAAAGAAGGTGGTGGACATGATGTCGAACGACAGCCCGAGTTTGCGGCAGCGGGCCAGGGTCCTGGGCACGTTGGGGCTCTCCATGAACCCGTAGGACAGCACCACCCTGTTGAAATCGGCGCTGATCGGCTCGATGCGGATGCGACCCGCCTCCCCCACGCGGGGCGTCTCGGACGTCTCGATGGTCAGGATGACGTTCTTCTGGTGCAGGACCTTGTTGTGCTTGACATTGTGTAACAAGGCCACTGGCGCGAGATCAGGGTTGGAGGTGAGGAAGATCGCCGTACCGGGCGCGCGGTGCAGGCGCCGCGTGGACAGGGTCGCGATCAGCTCGGCGAGCGGCACGCTGTCGAGGAGGGTCTTGTCGGTGAGGATGGCAAGGCCGCGCGACCATGTCCACATGACGATGACCAGGGCCGCCCCGAACGCCAGCGGCATCCAGCCACCATCGGGGATCTTGAACAGGTTGGAGGCCAGAAAGGTGATGTCCACCAGGGAAATCGGGCCCAGGACGACCAAGGTCCGCAACACGGGCCAATTCCACATATGGCGGACCACCACATAGGCCAGCACCGTGCTCATGAACATGGTTCCGGTGACCGCGATGCCATAGGCCGAGGCCAGGCGGTGAGAACTCTGGAACACCACCAGCAGCACCAGGACGCCGCCCATCATCATGGCGTTCACCGCCGGCACGAAGATCTGGCCCGCCTGGGTCTCCGAAGTGCGCTTGATGTCGATGCGCGGCAGCAGTCCCACCTGCACCGCCTGGCGGGTCATGGAAAAAGCGCCGGTGATAACCGCCTGGCTGGCGATCACCGCCGCCGCCGTGGCCAGGATGAGGACCGGCCAATAGGCAAACGCCGGGACCATGTGGAAGAAGGGATTGTACCGATGCGCGCCCATTCTCAGCACCAAGGCGCCTTGACCCAGATAGTTCAGGGCAAGGCACGGAAAAACCAGCACGAACCAGGCGGCGCGGATGGGGCGTTTACCGAACTGTCCCATGTCGGCGTAGAGCGCCTCGGCGCCCGTGACGGCCAGAAAGACGCTGCCCAGAATCACGAAGCCGACAAAGCCATTTTCGATCAGGAATCGCGCCGCGTAGTAGGGATTGAGCGCCCTGAGGATGAAGAGTCCGTCGCTGGCCAGATGCAGGATTCCCAGGGCGCCCAAGGTCAGGAACCACAGAGCCATTACCGGACCGAACAGCGAGCCGACGCGGTGGGTGCCGGTCCGCTGCACCGAAAACAGCGCCACCAGTATGGCCGCCGCCGTGGCCAGCACATAGGGGGCGAGGATGTGGCCCAGATGCGGCGCGCTCTTGAGCCCCTCGACCGCCGACAGCACCGAAAAGGCCGGCGTGATCACTCCGTCGCCATAGAACAGCGACACGCCGACGATGCCGAGAATGAAAAGAAGGGTCGATCGTCTGCCGAGCGCTTGCTGGGCCAGGGTCATCAAGGCCACCGAGCCCCCCTCGCCTTTGTTGTCGGCCCGCATCAGGAAGACGATATATTTGAGGGTGACGATCAGCGTCAGCGTCCACAGGATCAGGGACACCACGCCCAGGACGGCGATATAGTGCGGACCCATGGGGCGCGAATGGGCCAGAGCTTCGCGCAGGGCGTAGATCGGGCTGGTGCCGATATCGCCGAACACCACCCCCACGGCGCCCAGGGACAGGGCCGCGAAACTCCGGCCCCGGAACCGGCCGGCCTGGACCGATCCGGTCGGCAAGGGTCGCGGGGCCTGCTCCGGCGCGGGCGCTGCGGGGACCTCCACGGCCAAGTCGTCGTCTCCGGGATGTCTGGACGCCACGCCCGCCACGCCGGCGCGCGTTCCTTAAAGGCGATGGGCGGGCGCGGTACACCCAATCAAGCCTCCATTCAATCTTCGCGCGCCCAGCCGCGGCGTCAACAATTGCTTTCCGACTCGCCTCGCGCTCGCTTAGGGTTGAACCCATGAGCAGACGCCTTGCCTTGATCACGGGCGCGTCGTCGGGGATCGGCGCCGCCTTCGCGCGCCTGTACGCCAGTCACGGCTACGATCTGGCCATAACGGCCCGGCGCGCCGATCGGCTAGGCCACTTGGCCGACGAGATCCGATTGCGCCACGGGGTCGAAATCCTCATTGTTCCGGCCGACCTCGCCGACGGCGGCGCACCGGACGCCATCCTCGCCCACGTCGCCGCCCACGGCAGGGCGGTGGACGCCCTGGTCAACAACGCCGGCTACGGGGCGCCGGGACCCTACGCCGCCGCCCGTTGGGAAGACCAGCACGCCTTTCTCCAGGTGCTGCTGATCGCAGTGTGCGAACTCACCCACAAGGTCTTGCCAGGCATGATGGAGCGGCGCTTCGGACGCATCGTCAATGTGGCCTCTCTGGCGGGTCTGGTTCCCGGCGGCGCGGGGACCGCGCTCTATGGGGCGACCAAGGCGTTCCTGGTCAGCTTCTCGCAGAGCCTGCACGCCGAGGCTCGAGGCGCCGGCGTCCATGTCTCGGCCCTCTGTCCCGGCTTCACCTACAGCGAGTTTCACGACGTCAACCACACCCGCGATACGATCGGCGAGCGCGCCCCACCCTGGCTGTGGCTGGGAGCCGACGAGGTGGCGGCGGCCGGCTACGAGGCGGCGGAAGCCAACCGGCCGATCTGCGTTCCCGGCGCCCCCAACAAGGCCATCGCGGCGGTGGCCAAACTCCTACCCGAAGAATGGGGCATGGCTCTGATGGCCAGACGGCCGGGTGTTGGGCGCCAACTCTGAGTGATGCGCGCCCTGATAGGGCGAAGCGGTTTCGTGGCGGATCAGGTCGATGGTCGAACCGGCCAGGCCCGCCAGCATGAACTGCACCGCCATGGCGCACAGGATGAGGCCCAGAACCCGCACCACGATGATCATGCCCACCTTTCCCAGGACCCGCGAGATCACGCTGGTCATCCAGAAGGCGGCGACGATGAGGACGCACTCGGCGGCGATCACACCCACGCCCACGGCGACGCCGCCGAAGCCCAGGCGATGGGCCTCCTCGGCATAGATCACCGCTGAGGAAATCGCCCCGGGTCCGATGAGGAGCGGCATGCCGAACGGCACCACCAGCCCCTCGAACCGCAGGGCGGCGTAGGCGCGGGTGGAAAGCTTGTCCGCCGCTTCGCCGGCTCCGGCGAAGGCGTGGGCCGTGTCGCCGCGCGCCATGTCCAGGCCCATGAGCAGCAGCAATATCCCCCCGGCGATGCGAAAGGCCGACATCGAGATGCCGAAGAACCGCAGCAGCGACAGGCCGGTCAGATAGAAGAAGCTCAGGAACACGAAGGCGAACAAGGCGATGTAGATGGCCGTCAGCCGGCGGGCCGGCGCCGTCGCCCCCACCGTGGCGGCGGCGAACAGCGGCACATTGCCCACCGGATCGATCAAGGCGAACAGGGCGACGAAGAAGTTGACGGCGAATTCGGCCTGGTTCATCCTTTCGCCTTAGCTCAAATCCAGGCGTTCCGCGACCGGTGTGACGCTTTACGCCCGGTCGCGCGTCGCCGCATAAGGATCTCGATGACCGCCGCACCGTCGCGCCGCGCCGAACCCGCCCTCGCCGACCCCCGCCTGATCGTCGCCCTGGACCTGCCGGACCGCACCACCGCCGAAGCCATGGTCGAGCGGTTGGGCGACGCCGCCGTCTTCTACAAGATCGGACTTCAGCTTCTTTCAGTCGGCGGCATGGCGACGGCGAGAAATCTCAAGGCCGCCGGCCTCGCCGTCTTCCTCGACTGGAAATTGCACGACATCGGGGCCACGGTCGAGAAGGCCACGGCGGCCATCGTCGGCTCGGGGGCCTGCGACATGCTCACCGTCCATGCCGAGCCTCAGGTTCTCGCGGCGGCGGTCAAGGGCCGGGGCGGCGAGCGATCAACCAAGATTCTGGGCGTGACGGTGCTGACCAGTCTCACCGCCGAGGACCTCGCGCAAATCGGCTACGCCCTGGGCGTGGAAGCTCTGGTCGAACGGAGGATCCGCCAGGCGATCGACGCCGGGGCTGACGGCGTCGTCACCGGCCCCCGAGAGGCCTCCGTGGCCCGCCGTATCGGCGGCCCCGACTTCATCGTGGTCAATCCAGGCGTGCGCCCGGCCGGCGCCGCCATCGACGATCAGGCCCGGCCCACGACCCCCGCCGAGGCCCTGGCCGCCGGGGCCAGCCACATCGTCTGCGGCCGCCCCATCACGGCCGCCGCCGACCCGCGCGCCGCCGCCCTGGCCATCGCCGCGGGGATGACCGGCTAAAAGTCGACCGCCAGACCCTTGCGTTCCCAATCGCCGAAGCGGGTCGGCTCCGGTCCGGCTGGACCGCCCCCTTCGGGCGCCGGCGTGGCGCTCGCGGCATGGGCGCGGCGGCGGGCGGCTTCCTCCAGCGCCCGCTTGGCGGCGGGGGTCAGGGTGTTGCCTCGCGCGGAGTCATTGGTCGCCACGGCGTCGGTTTAGGGCCGAGCGGCAAATGCGCCAACCCCTTGCCGTGCGGAGGCAAAGCGGGCACGGATCGCAAGGTGACCGTTCCCGCCGACGCCGCTCCAGGCAACCCCGCTCTTCTCGCGCGGGCCGCCGCTTTGAAATTGCTCGAAGCGGCGCTGGCCAAGCGCGGCGGCCTCGACGAGGCTCTGAGCGAACGAACCTATGGTCTGCTTTCAACCCAGGATCGCGCCTTCGCCCGCGCCCTGGTCATGGCCGCCCTGCGCCGGCTGGGACCCATCGACCGTGCCCTCGACGGCCGCCTCAAGCGCGAACCGCCGGCCCCGGTGCGCAACCTGCTGCGCCTGGGCCTCGCCCAGGCCTTCTGGCTCGACACGCCCGCCTTCGCCGCCGTGGACACCACCGTCAGCCTGACCCCGAAACCTCTGCGCGGCCTGGTCAACGCCGTCCTGCGCGGCCTGTTGCGTGAAGGGCCGCCGAAGGACGACCCGACGTCCCTTGCCCCGGCCTGGCTCGTCGCCCGCTGGCGCGCCGCCTACGGCGAGGAGGCCGCCCTGGCCATTGCCGCCCAGATCGCCGATGAGCCGGCCACCGATCTCACCCTCCGCGATCCCGCCGACATCGTCCTGGCCGACGAGCTGGAGGGCGAAATGCTGGCCCAGAGCTCTCTGAGGACCCGCAAGCGCGGGGATTTGGCCGGCTGGCCCGGCTACGCGGCCGGCCGCTGGTGGGTGCAGGACGCCGCCGCCGCCCTTCCCGCCCGCATTCTGAGCG
>JBDTIW010000045.1:0-2966 GCA_039936215.1 Caulobacteraceae bacterium
CGAACTTGGGCAGCCAGTGATCCTTCTGCCCCTGCGTACCGAATTTCTGGACGATGAGGGCCATCATCAGATGGCTGTTGAAAAAGCCGGTCAGGCTCATCCACTCTTCGGAGATGCGCGCCACGATCTTCGAATAGGTCAGGGCCGAGAGCCCAAGGCCGCCGTATTGCGTCTCGATGAGCGCCCCGTAGAGGCCCATCTCGCACATGTCGGCGACCAGCTCGCGTGGGTATTGGTCGGCCTCCTCCAGGGCGGCGGCCACCGGCGCGACCTTCTTGACCAGCCAGCGGTCGATGGAATCCAGCAGGGCCCGTTCGTCGGCTTCGCTGATGTCGGAGGAAGCGTTCATGTCATGCCTTTCAACGCCAGGCCCCACCCAGATGGCCCGAGCCGCCCGGCGCCAGCAGGCCCAGGCCGGGCACATGGTTGATTTCCAGGCGCACCCCGTCCGGGTCCTCGAACAGAACCGAATAATAGCCCGGCGCCCACTCGTCCTCCTTGGGCGCGTGCACGATCGCCGCCCCGATCGAGACCACAAAGGCGTGCGCCTCCTCGACCTCCTCGCGCTCGCGCACCCGGAAACACACATGGTGAAGCCCGACCCGGTTCTGGTCGAACCGCTCGCCGGCATGCTCGCGCGACGCCGAGCGGATGCCAAACCCCGTCCGTCCTCCCACGCAATAATAGGTCCCCGCCGCGTCCATCACCTGTTTGAGGCCCAGGAACGGCAAAAGCTGACGGTAAAAGGCCCGGGAGCGCTCGAAATCGCCGACCGTGATGAAGACATGGGCGACCCCGTTGATCTCCATGGTGGATGCTCCCTGCGTTGGCGCCGATCAACCGGCCGCGCGTTGCCCGATATGGTCCGGTTCGCTCCCCGCGCGCCAGGATAAAGCGTTGGTGGCGGGTGGCGAGGCGGCGGCTTGGCCCCGGCGTCCAAAGGGTTCGATCAGACGCGGGCCTCGAGGACCATGTTGAAGGGCCCTTCCGTCGCCCGTCGTATCCGCGAGAATCCGCCGTCGCCAATGACCTCGGTCAGCTTGGCTTCGCCCGCCTGCGCGCCCAAGCCCTCTCCGACCTCCTGGTCCAGCGATGTCGGCACGCAGATCATCGTCGAGGCATTGTAATAGATGCGTCCGACGGGATTCAGATTGTCCTGCGGACGATCGCCGGCGATCGGTTCAACGATCATCCAGGTTCCACCGGGCTTCAGAACGCGCTTCATGTGGGTCGCACAGCCCCTGGGATCGCCCATGTCGTGCAAACAGTCGAAGGACGTGACGAGGTCGAAATCGCACCCTCCGATTTCCTTGGCGCTCGCCACCTCGAAGCTTACGCGATCGCCCACCCCATGCGCGTCGGCGTGCCGACGGGCTTCCTGAACGGACGGCTCATGAAAATCGTATCCGATGAAGCGGCTGTTCGGAAAGGCTTGCGCCATGAGCAGGGTTGAAAAACCGACCCCGCAGCCGACATCGGCGATCTTGGCGCCGGCCTTCAGCTTTTCTTCGACCCCGTCGAGGGCCGGCAGCCAGTTTTGCACAATATTGTTCACGTAGCCCGGCCGGAAGAACGCGCCGGTGGCGCAGAAAAGGCAGCCCGCGGAATCGCCCCAGCGCACCCCGGCGCCCGTCCGGAACGAATGCTCGACCTCCTGTTCTCCCTCGATCATGGCGGCGACAAGATCGAACGCCGCGGCCAGATAGGCCGGGCTGTCTTTCACCGCGAAGACCATGGCCTGTTCCGCGGACAGGCTGAATGTCTCCGAGGCGCCGTCATAGTCGATGTAGCCATTCGCCGCCTGGGCAAGCGCCCACTCGCGCACATAACGCTCCGCCAGTCCGCCGGCTCGTTTCGCCAGTTCGCCGGCCGTGGCGGGGCCCCCCTCGTGCAGGGTGTCGAACAAGCCGAGCCTCAGCCCGATGCGAACCGTTGGGACACTGAACGCGCCACCAAGATCGCCCAGCATCTTGCCAACGAATTCGTGAAGCTTTCCCTCGTCCAGTTGGGCCATACTCTGTCTCCCGCGCTGGGCGAAAAATACCACTGATCCATGTCCGCGCACAGGCCGCGTCGCTATCCTTTTGAAGGTGCGATGGCGGGGCGGCCCTGGCCATGGCGGCGCGGCTGGACGTGTTCGGGGTGATGGTGCTTTCCTTCGTCAGCGCGCTGGGCGGCGGAATGGTGCGCGACGTGCTGATCGCCGCCCCGCCGCCCTAACCTGCCCTAGGCGCCGTGACCCGACGTCTGGCGCCCACGCCACCGGGGGGTTGAACGCCGGTCGGTCTTGGGCCTTAAGTTGCCGGCCTCGGCGGACTATCGGGCTGACCACCACGGCGCATGACGCGCCGCGACGCGTTCGAGATCGAAACCATGGCCGTGGGCGAACCCGTCGAGACGGAACTGAAATTCCAGGTCGGGCCGCGTGGGCTCGGCAAGCTCGCCGCCCATCCGGCCTTCGCGGCGGCGGCGGAAGACAAGCGGCTGCGGTCGGTCTATTTCGACACGCCGCAGGGTGCTCTCTGGGCCGCGGGCTTCAGTCTTCGGGTGCGCGAGGCGGGCGGCGCCTTTGTCCAGACGGTCAAGCAGGCCGGTGCTTTCGCCGGCTTCTCGCGCGGCGAATGGGAATGCCAAACGGCTTCGGGGCGCCCTGACCTCGCGGCCTTGGCGCAGACGCCGGCCGCCGGCCGGCTGGGCGGCGACACGGCGGCCTTGAGGCCCGTCTTCACCACCACGGTGCGCCGCGCGACCCGGCTTTGGCGCGAGGGGGCGGCGGTGATCGAGTTGAGCCTCGACGTGGGGCAAATTCGCGCCGGCAAGACCGTCTGGGCGATCCGCGAACTGGAGCTGGAACTGAAGGCCGGGACGCCGGACGCCCTGTTCGCCCTGGCGCGAGGCCTGATCGAGATCGCGCCGCTCCGGCTCGCCTTTGACAGCAAGGCCGAGCGCGGCTGGCGGCTGGCCCG